>CAMCNM010000015.1 GCA_945876015.1 Gemmatimonas phototrophica | reverse complement strand
GACCGCGCCGACCGCCGCGGCAAGCGCTCCCGACCAGTGCGCGCCGCCTCCGCTCGGCGCCTCTCGGCCGGCCGATTCCGCGAACTGCCGCTCCGCCTCGCGGTTGGCGGCCAGCCGCGCGCGCGCTTCCTCGAGCTCGCGGGCGCGACTCTTCAGATCTCCGGTCGGCAGGGCGCGCACGCGCTCGGGGTCGACGCGACCGATCGGCGCGTCGAACAGCTCGGCCGCCTCGGACTCGGCGCGGCCCTCGAGCTCGCGAAGCTCCTGATCGAGCTGGCTGGCACGCGCGCGCATCCATCCGGCCGCCTGGATCCGCGCGGTCACGCGCTCCACTTCCTGACGCGAGGCGATCAGCGCCGCGTCGCCCTCGCGGACGGCCGCCGCGCGTTGACGCGGAGACTCCAGGTCGCGGATCACCTCGTCCAGCCTGCCAGCCTGCTCGCGGGCCATCGTCTCCAGCTCGGCGAGGCGGCCGCGCGGGTCTGGCGGCAGGTCCGCCAGCTCCGCGTGGGTCCCCGCTTCCAGCTCCAGGGCGCGTACGCGGGCGAGCGCGGCGCGGATCGGCACGAGGGCGCGGAAGCGCTCGACGTAGACCTCGTCGGCCTCGCGCTCGGAGCGCGCGTCCTCCAACTCGGCGAGCACACGCTCGCGCTCGCGCACCATCTCGCGCAGCGACCGGTCGGCCTGCGCGACGTCGCGGCGCTGCGCGTCCAGCTCGCGCAGCCTTTCGCGCAGCTGCCGCACCGTCTGGTTGCCGCGCCGATGCGAGCGCCAGAGGCCGCCGGCTTCGACGTCGAGCTCCTCGACCACCGCGCGCGCGGTGCGGAGATCGGTCGCTCCGAGCCCGGCGATGAGCCGGTCCTGGATGCGCGACCAGCTCTCGCCGGCCAACGCTCCCAGCTCGGCGAGCGTCAGCGCGTAGCACTGCCGGAATACCGCGAGAGGGACGTGCTCGGCGCCGGGGATCGCGCGGTTGCGCAGATCTTCGCTGATCCCGGCATGCTCGAGCGTGCCGCTCGTTCCGGATCCCATGCGCCGGTGCACCTCGCAGCGGGTGCCGTCCGCCATTGTGAGGACGGCGCTCCCGTCGAGCTCGGATCCGTTCCACGGCGCGTACGGGTGGGCGTCTCGCGCGGCCGGATGGAATCCGTACAGCGCGGTGGCGAGGAAGTGGAAGAGCGTCGTCTTCCCGCCCTCGTTGGGACCGAGCACGACCACGAGGTCACCGAGACCGTCCGGACCGGTATCGAGACTCTGCAGGCGCCCGAACGCCTTCACCTGGATCCTCTCGACGCGCACGCCGCTACCGACCCTGGCCGAGCATGCGAGCGATCAGCTCGCCTTCCGCGCCTTCGAGCAGCGATCGCACGTACGCCACGGCGTCCCCGGCGTCCGGGTGATCGAGCCCGGCCAGGTCTTCGGCGTGCAGGCCTGGCAGGGTCGCCCTTCCCGAGCGCACGTCGTCGAGCAGACGGAGGGCGTCGCCGAGAACGTCCTGGCGGTCCAGGTGCTCCTCGACGCGCAGCACGGGATGGAGGGGACCGGCCTGCACCTCGGCGTCGAGCAGGCCCATCTCCCGGATCGCCTCGCTCGCGAGCGTGGCGCGCTCCTCCTCGTCGCCTAGACGCTTCCACGAAGGTGTTCCACCGGCGACGCGGAAGCGCGCGATCCATTCGGTCCCCTCGTCGCCCGGATCGGCGCGGCGCGCCTCGTCCCACGCGGCCTCGAGGCGGGCGAGCAGCTTGTCGAGCGTGTCGGCTTCCTCGAGGCCCCGCACGGTGACGGTCTCGAAGCGGACCGGAGCGAACGAGCGGAACTCGACCTTCGCGCGGGCGTTGCGCCTCACCTCGACGAGCAGCCCGCCCTTGGGTCCGCTCTCGCGGTGCGTGCGCCCCTGCAGGTTGCCCGGGTAGTGGAGGCCGGGCGACTCGGCGAGGCACTGCCGGAGGTGCACGTGGCCGAGCGCCCAGTAGTCGTGTCCGCTCGCGAGCAGCCGGAGCAGGTCGGACGGAGCGTACGGCTCGTGCTCCTCCGCGGCGCGCGACTCGCGCACCTGCGTGTGGAGCAGCCCGATCTGGGGCAGGCCGTCCCGCGACGGGGCGGGGAAGGCGGCCGAGAGATCACCGGTCTCGCGGCGCGACGCGTGGCCGGCCGCGGTGACCGTACCGACGTCGCGTCCCTCGGCGTCGCGGATCGTGACGACCCGCGGCGTGCCCTCCCCGATCACCTCGACGTTCGGGGGCCAGGCGACCGGTCGGGTGCGGTGGGCGTCCCTGCCCGGATCGTGGTTGCCGGTCGCGTACACCACCGGGATGCGCGCCTCGGCCAGGCGGGCCAGCTCCTCGAGCAGGAAGCGCTCGGTCCGGAAGGAGAGCCGGTCGCCGTCGAAGAGGTCACCCGCCAGCAGGACGGCATGGACCCGCTCGGCGAGCGCGCAGGACACCGCCTTCCTGAACGCTTCGCGGGAGGCCTCCTGCAAGCGGCGGCGCACGCCGTCGGAGCGCCCGGCGAAGGGGGTATCGAGGTGAACGTCGGCGAGATGAAGGAATCGCATCGGGGTGTAGAAGTTGCCGCCCCTGACAGGGCGGGTCCAGGGGCGCGCGGGTCGGCGGTTTCCCTTGTCCCTTGCCCCACATAACGTTGCAGGACTTACACCGGCTGGCCTTTTATGAGCGAAATCAGCGAACACGCGTCGCCGCGCGCGCCCGGGGACTCACCGAGCGTGGACGTGGTGTGCCGCAGGCTCGCGGAGCTGGCCGAGCCCGCCGAAGCCAAGGCCATCCAGTCGTTCGCCGCGCTCTTCTTCGCGAAGGCTCCCCTCGATTTCCTGCACGAGCGCAGCACCGACGCGCTCGCCCATGTGGTGCTGGGCACGTTCCGATTCCTGCAGCGCGCAGAGCCGGGGCGCGTGGACGTCCAGGTCCTCAATCCGACCGTCGAGGAGGAAGGATGGTCGGCCCCGGTGACGGTCGTCCGCAGCAACATCTCCGATCGGCCCTTCATCGTCGATACGATCCGCGAGTACCTCCACTCCCAGGAGCTCGCGATCGAGTATCTGATCTACCCCGCTCCCTACCTCGAGCGCGACGGGCAGGGAAGGATCAAGGTCGTCCGTGCCGCCGCCCCGGGTGAGCCCAAGGAGAGCCTCGTTTACTGCGAGGTCGCGCAGATCACCGACGCCGGCGAGCTGGAGAACATCCGCCGCGAAGTGACGCGGCGACTCCAGGACGTGGTGCGCGCCACCGACGACTTCAACGCGATGCAGGACGCGGTGAACAGGGTGGTGGCGGAGCTCGGTGCCCCCGCGCGCTCTCTACCGGAGCAGCACGCCGAGCTGACCGAGATCCAGGCCTTCCTGCGCTGGCTGAGGGACGGCGCGTTCGTCTTCCTCGGGTACCGCGCCTACGACCTCGTCGAGTCCAAGGGCCGTGTCGAGATCGTGGTCCATCCGGGCTCGGGCCTCGGCATCATGCGCGACGAGGCGTCGTCGCACGCCGACGGCGTCGCGTTGCAGAGCCCGGACCCGTCGCTGCGCGCGCTCGCCGAGGGAGGCCCCGCGCTCGTCATCAGCAAGACCAACTCCGAGGCGACGATCCATCGCCGCGCCCGGATGGACTACGTCGGGGTCAAGAAGCTCGACGCGCAGGGCAACGTGGTCGGCGAGCACCGTTTCATCGGGCTCTTCACATCGCGCGCCTATGCGGAGGACGCCGAGGAGATCCCCATCCTCCGCAACAAGCTGATCCAGCTGCTCGAGGCGACCGGGGTCGGCGCGGACTCGCACGACTACAAGGAGATGCACACGGTCTTCAACTCGATGCCGAGGGAGGAGCTGTTCCTCGCTTCCGCCGAGCAGATCGAGTCGGCCATCCACGCCGTCCTGACCGCGTACCACGCCGATGCGGTGCACGTCACGCTGAGGGCCGACGTCCTCCACGGCGGCGTGTCCGTCATGGTGATCATCCCGAGCGACCGCTTCTCGGGAGACGTCCGCAAGCAGATCGAGCACGTCCTGATGGACGCGTTCCAGGGCGAGCTGCTGAACTACCACCTCGCCCTGGGCAGGGGCGATCAGGCGCGCCTCCACTTCTACCTGGGCGCGCATCCGGATCGCCTGGAGAGCGTGAGGGCGCCCGACCTCGAGCTCAAGATCGCCGAGCTGACCCGCTCCTGGAGCGACCGCGTGCGCGAGGGGCTCGAGCGGGTCCGTCCGCCCGACGAGGCGCGGCGCCTGGCCCGACGCTACGACATCGCGTTCACCCAGGAATACCAGGCGGCCACGAGCTCCGCCTTGGCGGTGCAGGATATTCTCGAGCTCGAGGCGATGCAGGCCGAGGCCCGTCCGGTTTCCGTTTCGTTCAGCAACCACGCCGACATGGCCTGGGTGCCGGGCGAGGAGTCGGTCACCGAACTGCGCCTCTATCAACTGGGCGGACCGCTCATCCTATCCGAGTTCATGCCGATCCTCGAGAACACGGGGCTCCGCGTGCTCGCGGTCAACCCGTTCGAGGTGAAGGGTGGGGGCGTGGCCCGCGCGATCGTCTACGCCTTCGCCGTGCAGGACAAGACGGGGAAGCAGGTGGATGTCGACGCCTGCGCCGCCGCGGTCGCCCAGACCATCCTCGCGGTGCGCGCCGGCGACGTCAGCAACGACATCGCGAACGGTCTCGTGCTCAAGACCGGGCTGCACTGGCGCGAGGTGGACGTGCTGCGCGCGTACTCCGCCTATGCGTTCCAGCTCGGCGCCGTGCCCGCGCGGTTCGCGCTGCCGATGGCGCTGCTCAAGCACCCGCACGTCGCGCACATGCTGTTCGATCTCTTCCAGGCGAGGTTCGATCCGGACCGTCAGGGCGACCTCGAGGCGAGGCGCTCGGCCGCTCGCGACGTGAAGACCGCGGTCGTGGAAGCGCTCCAGGGCGTGACGCTGCTCGCCGAGGATCGCGCGCTCCGCCGCCTGCTCACGCTGATCGAGGCGACCGTGCGCACGAACTACTACCGGAGCGGCGGGCGCACCCCGACCAGGCGCTCGGGCGGCGTGCCGTACACGTCGTTCAAGTTCGCGTGCAAGGCGTTCTCGGCCGTGGCGAAGAGCCGCCTCATGTTCGAGGTGTGGGTGCGCTCGTCGCGCATGGAGGGCGTGCACCTGCGGGGCGCCAAGGGGGCGCGCGGCGGGATTCGTTGGAGCGACCGCCTCGACGATTTCCGCACCGAGATCCTGGGCCTGGTGAAGACCCAGGTGGTGAAGAACGCGGTGATCGTGCCCTCCGGCTCGAAGGGCGGATTCGTGCTGCTGCGCGCCCCCGCCGAGTCCGACAAGCTCGCCGAGGAAGGAAAGGAGCAATACCGCACGCTCATGCGCGGGCTGCTCGACCTGACCGACAACATCGATCCATCCGGCACGGTGATCCCGCCCGAGCGGGTGATCGCGTTCGACGAGCCGGATCCCTACCTGGTCGTGGCCGCGGACAAGGGGACCGCAAAGTTCAGCGACGTTGCGAACGGGATCGCGGCCGAGTACGGATTCTGGCTGGGCGACGCGTTCGCCTCGGGCGGCTCCCAGGGCTACGACCACAAGGCCGTGGGCATCACCGCGATGGGCGCGTGGGAGTGCGTGAAGCGGCACTTCCGTGAGAGGGGAAAGGATATCCAGAGCGAGCCGTTCACCGTCGTCGGGATCGGAGACATGAGCGGCGATGTGTTCGGCAACGGCATGCTGCTCTCGCGCAAGATCAGGCTACTCGCCGCGTTCGACCACCGGCATGTGTTCGTCGATCCCGATCCCGATCCGGAGCGCTCGTTCCGGGAGCGCGAGCGGATGTTCGCGCTCCCGCGCTCTAGCTGGGCCGACTACGACAAGGCGCTGCTCTCGAAGGGCGGGATGATCGTGCCGCGTGGGGCGAAGGAGGTCGCGCTCGGTCCCGAGGCGCTGGCCGCGCTCGGCCTGCCCGAGGACACCCCCTCGATGGACGGCGAAGCGCTCATCCGGGCCGTCTTGAGGGCCCCCGGCGAGCTGCTCTGGAACGGCGGCATCGGCACGTACGTGAAGGCGCCCGAGGAGACCCATCACGACGCCGGCGACCCGCCCAACGACGCGGTGCGGGTCAACGCCGACCAGCTGCGCTGCCAGGTCGTCGGGGAGGGCGGCAACCTGGGCTTCACCCAGCGGGCGCGCATCGACTACGCGCTCGCCGGCGGACGGATCAACACCGACGCGATGGACAACTCGGCGGGCGTCGATCTCTCCGATCACGAGGTCAACCTCAAGATCCTGCTCAACCCCGCGGTGCGGATGGGGCGGATCACCGAGACC
Organism: Gemmatimonas phototrophica; assembly: GCA_945876015.1. GTDB lineage: Bacteria > Gemmatimonadota > Gemmatimonadetes > Longimicrobiales > Gaopeijiaceae > UBA2988. The sequence goes on along the minus strand of CAMCNM010000015.1, from coordinate 10,686 downwards.
CGGCGGAACGAGGTCCTCAAGGATCTCACCAAGCAGGTCGCGGAGCTGGTCCTCAAGGACAGCCGGTCGCAGAGCCTCGCGATCTCGCTGGACGAGCTGCGCGTGGCCGAGTCGAGCGACGAGTTCCGCGATCTGATGATCGGTCTCGAGAAGTCCGGGCTGCTCGACCGCATGTCGGAGACGCTGCCCAACTTCGAGACCATCGCGGAGCGACGGAAGACGGGGAAGACACTCACCCGTCCCGAGCTATGCGTTCTGCTCGCGTACTCGAAGCTCTGGGTGAAGGCGCAGCTGCTCGGGAGCGAGCTGCCGGACGACCCGATGCTCGAGAGCTACCTGGTGGGCTACTTCCCGCCGGCCGCGGTCGCGGAGGCGGGAGAGGAGCAGCTCCGTGGACATCAGCTGCGGCGGGAGATCGTCACCAGCCAGCTGACCAACGATCTCGTGGACCTGATGGGATCGGCTTTCGTCATGCGGGTCGCGCGTGACTCGGGCCGCCCCGTGAGCGAGGTGTTGCGCGCCTGGTCGCTGGCGGCGCACCTCGCCGAGCCCCGGACGCTGATCAGGAAGGTGGCCGCGCAGTCCAAGCCGATCCCGACCGCGGTCCAGTACGATTGGCAGCTCCGGCTCGCCCGCATGCTGGAGCGCACCGTGCGCTGGGTGCTCCAGAACGTTCCCGCGGAGAAGCCCTCCGAGCAGATCGTCGCCGAAAACCTAAAGGGGCTCGCCGCGCTCCGAGCGCATTTCGGCGAGATCGTCGCCGGAGGCGACCGCGATCTCTACGAGGAGCGGATGGCGGACATCCGTCAGTACACGGAGGACGGAAGCCTGGCCGAGGAGCTCGCCACGCTGCGCTTCCTCGACCAGCTGCTCGAGATCCTGCGCGTGGCGAACGAGACCGACGCGGATCCGCTCGCCGCCGCGCGGGCGTTCTACCGCGTCTCCGATGTGCTGAACGTCCAGTGGCTGCGGAACGCCATCTTCGAGACGGCGGGAGACGACCGCTGGGAGCAGCGCGCCGCGCTGGCGCTGTCCGACGACCTCAACCGCGCGCACCACAAGCTCGTCGCGCAGGTGATGCGGAGCCGCGCGGGCGCGCCCGACATCGACGTCGCCGCGGACAACCTGATCGAGTCGCGCCGGAGGGAAGTGACGCGCTTCCAGACCCTGCTGCAGGAGATCCAGGGCGAGCAGGCGATGTCGCTCTCGGGTCTTTCAGTCGCCGTGCGGGAGATCGCCTGGCTGTCGGACCGACTGAATGGCGGCGCGCTCTAGAACGGACCGAGCGAGAACCCCGCGAGAAGAGCCGGTCCTTGGAGGTCGTGCGACGTCACCCCACCCAGCGCATCGAAGCCCGAAGCGAACCGCCACGAAGCGGAAGCTCCGATCCACACCTTCGACGCGACCCGCAGTCCCCACGAGAAGCCCGTCTCGATCACCAGCCCGTTGTCCGAGTCCAGCTCTGTGTCCACCGCCGGATCGCGGATGTCCAGGTTCCCGGCTCCCAGCAGGGCCCCGAAGCGAAGATCGGGAGCGAGCAGCGGAGCCGGGTGGAGCGCGACCTGCAGGCCCCCGTAGCCGAAGCGCGGCTCGAGGCTGCTGCCCTCGTTCACGATCGTGGGATGGGTGAGATCCACCCTGCCAGCGCCGCCGACCTCGACGAATCGATCGAGTCTGAAGAGGAGCTCCGCGCTCGCCTGGGCCACCCAGGTCTCCGCGAGCCGGCTCGTGCCCGCTTCGATGCGGGCGGTCGCGCGCGTGCTGGGGTCGGCCTCCTGGGCGCGTGCGCTGGCGGGCCGCGCTGCGGCCGCGAGCAGGGCTAGGAGCGCGGCACTGCCGAGGGCCGCGCGGGCCGTTCTCAGCGGACGAAGCTCCGGTCGGGCGTCCCGCAGACGGGCCAGGTCCCCGGTTGGTCGCTGCGGTTGTCCATCGGCAGATCACGCTTCGCCAAGGGAATCTTCTCGGGCTCCTCGGATGCGAGGTATGCGAGCATGGCTGCGAGCGTCGCGTTCCTGCGCAGCTCCTCGAAGCCGATCTTGTCGTACGTGTCGCGGTTGGTGTGCCAGGTGTAGGTGCCGTAATCCCACCCGGCCGAGTTCAGGCCGAACCCCGGCGCGCCGTTGCACACGAACGAGAAGTTGTCGGTGCCGCCCCGACCCGGCGTGCCCGGATCGACCAGCGTGACCTTTCCGTCCAGCTCCTGCGGGATCTGGTCCATCCATTTCTTGAAGTAGGGGCCCGGTCCCACGAGTCCTTCCATCGTCAGGCGATCGATGCCGCCCGTACCGTCGTCCTGATTGAGCAGCACCTGGAGCCTCGCGAGGATCTCGGGGTGGTCCGCCGCGAACGCGCTCGAGCCGTTCAGCCCCTGTTCCTCGCCGTTCCAGTGGCCGACCAGGATCGTGCGCTTCGGGTTCGGATAGACCTGCTTCAGGATGCGCATCACCTCCATCATCATCACTGTGCCGGTGCCGTTGTCGGTGGCGCCGCTCCCGCCGTCCCACGAGTCGAAGTGGGCCGAAAGCATCACGTACTCGTCGGGTTTCTCACGCCCGCGGATCATGCCGATGGTGTTCGCGACCGGCACGTCGCCGAGCAATTCGGCCTCCGCCTCGAGGCGGACGACCGGGCCCTGGCCGTTCGCGGCCAGCCGCCAGATCAACCCGTAGTCCTCACACGACAGCTGCACCTGCGGGATCGTCTCGGTGGACGCCTGGAAGACCTTGTCCACGCCCCAGCCCTGCGACCAGTAGGAGCTGAGCACGCCGGCGGCGCCCGCGTCCTCGAGCATCTTCGCGACCTCCAGCACGGTCGTCGCTCCGGTGGAGCGCGCGCGATCGACCCAGTCGGCGCGCGTGGAATCCGCGATGACTTTGCGGCGCGCCAGCGAGGTCGAGTCGGCCCATTCCTCCCAGCTCGAAGACGGCCGGCAGCTGGACTCGGGCGCCGTCAGCATCACGAACTTGCCGCGCACGGTGGGGAGGAAGGCGGTCAGAGCGGCCGGTCCGATCAGGTGCGGGATCAGGACGACCTGCCCGGTGAGCGGCCCGCTGGTCCCGGGGCTGTATCCCAGCATCGTAGCCTCGAGGCTCCGGACTCTCGGCGCCACCAGATCGAGATGGGTGATCCCGCGCCGCCAGCCGCGCCACGTGCCGTACTGCTCGGCGCGTGCGTCGATGCCCCAGGAGCGATACGTGCCGACCACCCAGTCCGAGGCGGCCTTCGATTGGGGCGTCCCGGTGAGCCGAGGCCCGAGCGAGTCGAGCAGCACCTGGGCGAGGGCGGCGACGCGCGATCGGTCCATTCCCTCTCCCCAGATCGCCGCGAGGGTGGGATTCGAGAGGGTGGGGGCCGGAGGCGGGGGTGGGGTCTGGGCGGTGGCGCCGGGCACAGTCAGCAGAATCGCTGCGGCGACACCCGTAAGATGTGCTCTCATCGCCCCCTCCGGATCCTGGCCGACGGCACGGGTTTCCTCGTGCAGCGCCTTGTTGCCATAGTATTTCCATGGCTGTAAGAGGCTTATAATAGAAGAGGTTCAATCCGACCGGCCAACAACCCTCGAGCCCGCTGTGGCCAAGTCGATGTCGCAGCGATCTATACTTTGAGCTTGAAAGAACACGCCTTTCCGCCTCGCCCAACCGGCTTCAGCCTCATCGAGATCACCATCGTCCTGGTGATCGCGGCCGTGCTCCTGTCGATCGGAACGATCGTCTTTTCGGGCTATAACGAGCGTATTGCGGCCCAACGAGCAGCCCAGGTCTTCTCACGGGACCTGATCCTGGCGCGTGGCACGGCCATTCGAGGCCGGGAGAGGGTAGCGATCCGGTTCTACGAGAGCGCAAAGTACTATCTGGTCGCTACCGCATCCGGAAGGGAGCTCGCCAGGAGGCGATTCGGAACGGGCGCCGAATTCACGCTGAGCGCGGTGGACCTCGCCGTTCCGGGGGACACGCTTTCCTTTTCGTCCCGGGGATTCGCCAATTTTGCCGCTCTCGGAGCGGCGATCGGTACCGCGACGTTCAAGGCGGGGAACGTATCGTACCAGGTTCAGTTCAACGGTATGGGCACGTCGAAGGTCGCTGGCAGCTGATGCGGTCGGATCTCGTTCGACGGTGTGGCTTTACCCTGATCGAGGTGATCGGGGCGCTCCTGATCTTCTCGGTAGGGGTGATCATGGTGCTCAGCGTCACGTCGGCGCTGTCGCGCCGGATGGAGTACTCCGCGGTCAAGTCGGTGATCAACGTCCAGGGGCAGCATCGGATGGACAGTCTCATGACCCAGCCCTATGCGGCCGTCAGCGTGGGTACCACGACCACCTCTCTCACCGTGCGTGGCATCTCCTATACACGTCGGCTCCAGGTCACCCAGAAGAGTCCTCTCCTGCGCGTGGCGTATCTCCGTATCTACCCGGCGACCAGCGTCTGGCCGACCTTCGCCGACTCGACCTACGTGCGCGACGTATGGTAGGCCGCGCCCCGGTCCGGGTCGCGAGGGCGGGCTTCACGATGATCGAGGCTCTGGTTGCGCTCACCATCTCGTCCGGCCTGATCGTGATGGTGGGAGCGGTCTTCCTGACGCAGAACGAGTTCTTCACATGGATCCTCCTCCGTGGCCAGGTCCAGGAGAATGCTCGCGCCATGACTGAGCTGGTGGGGTCGGAGGTGCGTTCGGTGTCTCGTGGAGGCGTGATCCTGGCCGACTCGATGCGGTTCGTCGTTCGCGCCCCCATGGTGCAGGCGTCGGTGTGCGGGATCACGGGTACCGACCTCTATGCCTTCGTTCCGGGCGGATCGGCTTCGATCGACCAGAGCGAGGTGGCCTCGCTCGGGGTGCTGAACGCGGCGGGAACGGGGACATGGGCGTTCTACGACGCCACGTGGGCGACGCTCGCTGGCTCGGGCGGAACCCCGGCGGCGACATGTGCCACGAATGGAGCCGATACCGCCAGCGTCGCCTCGCAATTCCTGCGGCTCAGGGTGGGCACCGTCACCGGGGCAGCGGCACCCGTGGTCGGCACGGTGCTGATGCTTCTCCGCAAGACCGAGTTCAAGATCGCCGACTCGGTGCTCGATCCTGGCGTGCGCGCAATCTTCCGTGGTCCGTACGGGGGATCGCTCGTGGAATTCGCCACCGGTCTCTCCACCACCGCTCAGTTGCAGTTTCGCTATAGCACGACCACCCATTACAAGGTCGTGACCGGGGTGAATCTGGCCCTCGTGGACGGGATTCGGATCATCGCGCAATCGGTGGGAAGGGGAGGTAGCGGCGGGCAGGCCAGCTTCGCTTTCGGCTGGACCGTGGACATCCCGGAAGGGTCGAGAGCATGACGCCGAGGGCGAATGCGGCGCCGCACACGGCGTGGACTCGCCTCGGGAAGGCACCGGTCGAGCCGAGGATCAGCCAGGCGCTCGCGAACACCGGAAGGGCGAAATGCCGGCCACGCATGAAGTCGCCGCCCACGTAGATGACGTAGCCGATGTATGCGACGACCCCCAGAGCCAGAAAGCCGATCCGACGATCGCGCGCCGTGGCGGTCTTCGGTCCCGCGCGCGATGCCGCCAGGATCGCGAGCAGGATCCCCATCACGATGATCACGAAGGAGGGTGGGTCGTTGACCATGAGGTCGTTCAGGTAGAGCCACCCCTGCTCGATGTACTGCACCGCCCCGAGACCCGTGGACAGCTTGGCCGGCTTGGTGTTGGGGAAGGGGAACCCGAAGTAGAGGACGGAGAACAGAAACCAGGCGACGAGAGGAACCAGGCCGAGATAGGCGCGAGCCTTCGGACGGTCGGCGCCCCTGACGAACAAGTATCCCAGAACGGGCGCATACAGGACGATGCAGTCGAAGCGGTTCAACACCGCCAGGCTCGAGATCGTGATCAGCGCGGCCCCATCGACGGTCGGTCGTGAGACGGAGTGAACGAAGAGGGCGAAGAGCAGAAGGCTCAGCGGCGCCTCCAGCCCGCTGGTCGTATAGTCCATGAAGGCCTGCGAGCTCGCGAGCAGCACGGTCAGGAGAACGGGTGCGGCCGCCGGTGCGCCTCCGAGGCTTCGCACCGTGACCCAGAGCGCTCCCGCGGTCAGCGCCAGAGAAAGCACGATGGTCACGACGTAGATGTGACCGAACAGCGCGTAGAATGGGACATGGAAAAGCATCCAGAGCGGATGCGTGAACACCTGGACGCGTTCGTCCACGTTCCACCGCAACCCGTAGCCGTTGACCAGGTTGTCGATGACCCGAAAGGTGATGTAGGCATCGTTGCAGACCCACGCGCGCCAGGTCGCCGCGAGCATGAGGAGCCCGCAGCCGATCCAGCCGCCGAGCCGGTAAACCCGGTTCGGATCGTCCTCGAGATCGTGGTCGGCCGCTTTCCAACTGGGCACCAGAGCCCTCCCTCGGTGGGGACCCGCGGCGGACTCGCTATGGGTGGAAGCTCGCCCCGGACTCGGCCATGGTGGAGGCTGGAGCTGGAATCCGCGACCCTGCGGTCCCTTCAGGACGACGCGGGTGGTCTGCTCGAGGAGCCGATGGGATCGTAGCTTCCCCCATGCGCCGCAAGCCGCACCAGCCGTCCGATCCCTCCGCAGATCTTCTCGAGCGCCACGGTGCCGTCGCCCCTGGCGAGACCGTCGTCCACCTGCACGGCGGCGCTCTGCAGTGCGCTCGGCCTCCACACGCGAGCGTTGCCGCCCGCGCTCTGGTCACGCACCGGAGTATCGTGACCGTCGGCGGCATGCGCCGCATGCTGGCCGAAGGTGGTGTCACGAACGTCGAGGTATTCGCCGGACAGGGTACGGACCCGCTGCCACGTGCAGTCAGCGCCGCCGTCGCCATGATCCGCATCCCTCGCGAAACGCTGCCGCTCCGGCAGTTGCTGAAGAACGCGTTCGACGTATTGAGAATCGGTGGGCGCTGCTTCATTGCGGGCGCGAACGACGAAGGAGCAAGGTCCGCGGCGCGCCTACTCGACGAGCTGTTCGGCAATGCCGCGGTTCTCGCGACCAAGGGCGGACACCGCGTAGTCCTGGCGGACAAGCAGGCCGCCACGCCGACAAACATCGCCGACTTCGACAGCCCCTACCTCGATGGCAGCACGTTCTTCGCGTGCGACGTGAGCCTTCGCACGCACGCGTTCAGGATGTATTCACGTCCCGGCGTCTTTTCCTGGGATCATCTCGACGAGGCCACGGAAACCCTCGCGAACGTGATGCGGATCGACGTGGGGAACAGCGTCCTGGACATCGGCTGCGGCGCCGGGGCTCTCGGAACGCTGGCCGCGCTGCTTTCGCAGACGGGCCGCGTGGTCATGGTCGATGCCGACACCGAGGCCGTCCGCTCCGCCGCCCGCACTGCGGAAGCCGCCGGCGCGCGTGACGTCAGGGTACTCGCGAGCGATGTCGCGGACGCGGTCATCGATCAGCGCTTCGACGTCGTCGTCACGAACCCGCCGTTTCACACGGGCAAGGCCACCGACCTTGACCTCCCGCGGCGCTTCATCCGAGACGCGTGGACGGTCCTCGAGCCGGGCGGCCGCCTCTACCTCGTTGCGAATCGAACGCTCCCCTACGAGCGCGAGATCCGCGAGCGCTTCGGCAACATTGCCGTCGCGCATGACGGCCCGCGCTTCAAGGTGCTCACCGCAATCCGGTAGTCACGTCGGGTCCCGACGCGAGATCTGGAGCGCTGCGACCTCCGCGTCGCCCAGTACCCGCCAGGCACCTTTCGGCAGATCGCCGAGGTCGATGGCGCCGATGGCGCTACGGTGCAGCGCCTCGACGTGATTGCCCACCGCCGCGAACATCCGACGCACCTGATGGTAGCGTCCCTCCCTCAGCGTCACACGCACGCGTCGCGCATCCAGCACCTCCAGCGCCACTGGCGCGAGTGGCAGCGCTTCGCCGTTCAGCATCAGGGTGCCGCTCGCGAACGACTCCGCCTCGTCGCCACGCAGATTGGACGCGAGCCGGGCCTCGTAGACCTTCGCGATACCGGACTTGGGCGACGTGAGTCGGTGGTTCGTCTGTCCGCTGTCGGTCAGCACGAGAAGACCGGATGTGTCCCGGTCGAGACGGCCCACCGGAGCGATCACCGGTGAGCGTTTGCGAAAGCGTCTCGGCAGCAGATCGTAGACGAGCGGGTTGGTGTCGGTCGTCGAGCACACGTACCCGACCGGCTTGTGCAGCACGATGACCACACCCGGAGGTGGGTCCAGCGGCTCGCCGTCCACCCGGACGTCGGCATGCGCGAAAGGGCCGCCATCGGCGAGTCTCGTCCCATCCGCCCGCGCCACGCGACCGGCGTTCAGCATTGCGGTGACTTCCCGGCGCGACCCGTAGCCCAGGTTGGCCAGGTACTTTGCGAGTTTCATGTCAGCATACCATATCATTCCAACTCTGAAATGCACGCGACCATCGATCGGGATCCGGGGACAATGGACAGGATGCGGGCGCCGCTGCTGGGGCTGGTCCTGATCGGCATTCTCGGCCTGGTCGCCGAGCTGCTCCTGATGGAGCACTACGATTCCCGCACGCAGATCATCCCCCTCGGGGTGCTGGGTCTCGGGCTCCTCGCGTGGATCGCCCTCATCTGGCTTCCCACCCGTACCACTATCCGTGTCTTCCAAGCGGCCATGGGGACTTTCGTCCTAGCGGGCCTGGTGGGCCTCTGGCTCCACTACCAGGGAAACGCGAGCTTCGAGCTGGAGATCGCCCCATCGAGAAGGGGGTTATCCTTGATCTGGATGGCGCTTCGCGGAGCGGTCCCGACGCTCGCGCCTGGGGCGCTCGTCCAGCTCGGTCTGCTCGGGTTGCTCTGCGGCCATCGACATCCCGCGCTACGACCGGGTGCATCCACTACTGAAGGGGAGGAAAGATGAGACATATGGCGACCGGATCGATCCTGTGTGCCGCGCTGCTCGGGCTGTCCGCCTGCGGCGGAAGCGAGGCGCCCCCGGAGGAAGCGGCGCCGGCGGTCGAAGCCCCCGCGGCGCCCGCGCCGGTGGCTGAGGGCGCCTTCCTGGATCCCAACACCGCGACTCACGAACAGCTGATCACCGTCCCCGGCGTGGACGCCGCGCTGGCCGACGCGCTGATCGCCGGCCGTCCCTTCGAGAACATGGTGGCCGCGGACGCGGTCGTGGCGGACAAGCTCACCGACGAGCAGAAAAACGTCGCGTATGAGCGGATCTGGATGCCGCTCGACCTCAACAGCGCGTCGGAGGCCGAGATCAACTTGATCCCGCGAGTGGGCGACAACATGGCGCACGAGTTCGAGGAGTACCGGCCCTACGATGCGATCGAACGGTGGCGCCGTGACATCGGCAAGTACGCGGACGAGGCCGAAATCGCTCGGATGGAGAAGTACGTCACCATCCGCTGAGGCCGGCGCGCCGCGCGAGCGGATGCCCTGAACGAAAAACTCCCACGGGGCTGAAGCCCCGTGGGAGTTTTTCGTTTCTGGAATCGGGCTCAGTTCGTCGGAGCCGATCCGACCTTCATCAAGGGCAGGACCAGCCTGCTGCGATCCGCACCTGGCTTGGGCGAGAACTTGCCCGTGACGGCGCCGTCGAAGTTGGCGACGTAGAAGTTGCCCTCGCGGTCCACCGAAACCCCGTGCACCCGGGCGAACCCGCCCAGGCCGCCGTCGAAGCCGCCCGCGTTCCCGCCGAAGGTGCCCCAGTGGTAGAGCAGATGGCCCTCGGTGTCGTACTTGAGCATCCGATTGGTGGTCCGGCCGCACACCCAGACCGCGTTGCTCTCGTCCACCCACACGCACGCCGGGCTGTTGACGTTTGGCCAAGTGGCGACGTGCGTGCCGTTCGCCTCGAACACCTGGATGCGGTCGTTGCTGCGGTCGGCCACGTAGATCCGCCCGTCCCGGTCGATCCCGAGCCCGTGCACGGTGTCGAACTCACCGTCGGCGTCTTCGCCGTTCGGGCCGCTCCCGGTGGGGCACGAGCCGAACTCGCTCAGGAACTCGCCGGCCGCGTTGTAGCGGATGACGCGGCAATTCCAGTAGCCGTCACCCACGATGAAGTCGCCGTTCGGGTAGAACGCCATCTTCGCGGGCTGGCCGTACTGAAACGGACCCGGCTTGCGGCCGCGGGCCTCGTTCACGCTCGCCGGGGGCGTTTCGCCCTTGCCGAGACGCATGAGGAGTTCCTTCCCGTCGTTGCTGAACTTGAGAATCTCCATCGTCTTGCCGCCGCTCGTTCCGCGCTCGACCACCCACACCGGCATCGCGGGGTCGTACGGATCGACGTAGATGTCGTGCGGCGTGTGCATGAGGGTGTCCCACTGCGACCAGTTCTCGATCACGTTCCCCTCACGGTCGAGGACGACGATCATGTGGGTCGGCCCGCCGACCGGGTCCGCGACCTGAACCTTGCCGGCCTTATCCATGTCTCCCCACGTGACCACGAAGACCCGGTTCGGGTCGATCGCGGAGACGCCCGAGTGCTGGCCCCACTCCACCTCGCCTGCAACGTGGTTCTTGTCGAGCTTCATCCAGTTGACGGGCACGTACTCACCGTTGCGGTCGTCGCCGCCGATCACGGTGTTGGCAACGGGGGCGTCCGCCGTGTCAGCCGGCGCGGCGCAGCCGGAGAGCACCGCCAGGCCGGCGGCGAGCACGAGAGCCGTGCGGGATCTGAGACCGATCATCTTCTTTCTCCTGGTTGGCCGTGC
>CAMCNM010000014.1 GCA_945876015.1 Gemmatimonas phototrophica | reverse complement strand
CGCCCTGCCGCTTTTCTTTGCGCGGGAACCAGTCGGTATAGAACCCGCCCAGGAACGTGCCGTCCCGGTCGGTGACCTCGTAGTAACGCGCGTCGGGGTGCCACACCTCGGCGATCTCCTTCGCCGCGACCGACAGCCCGAACACCCGCTCTACGATGCCGAACAGCCCCTTCATCACCTGGTCGAGCGGGAAGTACGGGCGGAGCTGCTCGTCGTCGATGTCGTACGCCTTCATGCGCAGCGACTCCTGGACGTAGGTCGGGTCCCAGGGCCGGAGCTCGTCTAGGCCGAGCTCGCGCGCGTGGGCGCGCAGGTCGCTCACGTCGCGCTTCCAATAGGGGCCGGTGAGATCGGTCATCTCGCGCTCGAAGGCCATCGCCTTGTCGCCGGCCTTCACCATGTGGTCCTCGAGCCGGTAGTCGGCGAAGTCGGCGTAGCCGAGCAGCTCGGCGACCGCCTGACGCAGCTGGAGGATGCGCACCACCAGTCCGCGGTTGTCGAACTCGCCCTCGCGGCAGCGGGTCACGTAGGCCATGTGCACGGTGCGGCGCAGCTCGCGGTCGCGCGCATACTTGAGGATCGGCTCGACCGATGGATGATCGAGCGTGAGCAGCCAGCCGGCCTGCCCCTTCTCCCTCGCTGCGGCCTCGAAGCGCGCGACGTGCGACTCGGGGACGCCGTCCAGGCGCGCGCGGTCGGTCACGAGCAGATCCCACGCGGCGGTCGCGTCGAGGACGTTCTCGCTGAACTTCCGCTCCACCTGCGCGAGCTCGATCTTGATCTCCTCGAGCCGCTTCTTGTCGTCCGGGGACAGATCCGCCCCGGCGCGGCGGAGCTCGAGCAAGGTTTTGTCGAGATGGCGCTTCCGGATCCCGTCGAGAGCGCGCGCTTCGCTGGTCGCGGCGTACGCTTGGATCCTCTCCCACAGGGCCGGGTCCAGCGGCAGACGCGTCCAGAACCCGGAGATCTCCGGCAGGACCGCGTTGTAGGCGTCGCGCAGGGGTCGGGTCTCGTTCACCCCGAGCAGGTGGCCGACCGGCTTGGTGCGCTCGTCCACCCAGCGGGTGATCTCGTCCAGCGCCTCCATCGTGTTCTCCCAGGTGCGTTCCGCGGGCGCGTCCCCGGCGAGCGCGTCGAGGCGCTGCTGGCCGAGCCAGAGCACTTCGCGCACGCCGGGTTCCACGTGTTCGGGCCGGATCCGGTCGAACGGGATCCGGTAGGCTTCGGACAGGAGGGGGTTCTGGTCGCTCACGTCGGTTCGGGCGTGGGTGCGGGGTCGCTCAACGCGCCGAAAGATCACCCGGCCGCGGGGGTCGGGCCAAGGCTTCCCCGAGACGCACTTCGCGGCCGGGCAGGCAGGCCGGGGTCGCCTCCGTGGCGCCGGGTGGGAGCAGCATGACCACGGTCGATCCCAGGTGGAACGCCATCAGCTCGCCGCCGCGCTCCACGCGGATGGGTGGATCGTAGCGCCGCTCGCGCGGCAGGGGTTCGCGCCGGTTGCTCACCCACGGCCGGTCACCGCCCCACAGGGGATCGAACGCGGTCGAGATGCGCGCCACGTTGTAGGCGCCCACCGCGACCACGGCCACGCGGCCGAGCGGCGCGTCGATCATGCAGAGCACCCGCTCGTTGGTGGCGAAGAGGCGCGGGACGTGGCTGACCGACGGCGCGTTCACGGGCAGCAGACCGCCGGGCACATGGCGCGCGAGCGGGATCGTGCCGCCCACGGGGGCGTGCACGCGGTGGTAGTGCCGCGGAGAGAGGTAGAGGGTCACGAAGCGTCCGCCCTCGAACGCGCCCGCATCGAGCTGGTCACCGAGCAGCTCGGCGATCCGGTAGTGGTGGCCCTTGGCCTGCACCGCCGTCCCGCCGGTGATCTCGCCGACCGTGCCGACGATGCCGTCCACGGGTGAGGCGATCGCGTTCGGGTCGGCCGGCCAGGAGCGAAGGCCGGGCTTGAGCCGGCGCACGAAGAACGCGTTCACGCTCGGATAGTCGCCGAGCGGCTTCTCGACCTCCGAGAGGTCCGCGCCCACCGCGCGCGCGAACGTGCCGTACACGGTCGGGCGCCAGGCGCGGGGCACGGGGGTGTCCGCGAACCTGCCGAGGGAGCGCGACAGCCCGGCCTGCGGGAGTCGCTTCAGCAGCGCGAGCGTCGCCCTCCAGCCGGGGGACGGGCGATCGGGGGTGTCCGCCGGGGGGCTCATTTCGGTCCGCTCGGTCCGCGCCAGCCGAAACTCTCCCAGTCCACCCGTCCCCGGCGGTCGAACTTCACGCGCTCCTTCTCGAGCAGCCTGCGCTGCAGCCCGGCCAGAATGGGATCGCCTTTGATCGAGATCTCGCCGTTGCGGTTGATCACCCGCCACCACGGCACGTCCCGATCGGGCTCGACGCCGCTGAGCGCGGTGCCGACGCCGCGCGCGGCGCGTGGGGAGCCGAGGATCGCGGCGACTCCCCCGTAGCTGATCGCGCGCCCGCGCGGGATGCGGCGGACGAGCGCGCACACGCGCGACGCGAACGTCGGGGCGGGCCGTTTCCGCCCCCTGGGCTTTGCGGGAGATCGAGCGGTCATCGAGTGGTCGTCACGCGGTCGTAGCCGGGTGCGGGTTGCGCGCCATCGTCGCCCTTGCCATTCATGCAAGATGGCATCACACAGCCATCCGCACGACCACGCGCACGGGCCCCACTCTCATGGGGGTTACAATGCGCGCGCGGGAAGCGAGGCGGAGCGGCGGCGGCTCACGATGGTCCTGCTGCTCACCGCGGGCTTCATGCTCGTCGAGGTGGTGGGCGGCGCGCTCGCCAACTCGCTGGCCCTGCTCGCGGACGCGGGGCACATGCTGACCGACGTCGCCGCGCTCGCGCTCTCCCTCTGGGCGATGAGCCTAGCCCGGCGTCCCCCCAAGGGCGGTAAGACGTACGGCTACGTTCGCCTCGAGATCCTCGCCGCGCTGGTCAACGGTGCGGCGCTCCTGGTGATGTCCGGCCTGATCGCGTGGGAGGCCTGGCGGCGCGTGCGGGAGCCCGTCGTGGTGGACGGCATACTGCTCTCCGGCGTCGCACTGGGCGGCCTGATCGTGAACGTCGTGGCGGCCAGGCTGCTCCACGCGCACGCCCACGCCAGCCTCAACGCCCGCGGCGCCTACCTGCACGTGCTGGGTGACCTGCTGGGCTCGGTGGGGGCCGTGGTCGCCGGGGTGGTGATCTGGGCCACCGGTTGGACTCCCGTGGACGCCCTCGTGTCGGTCGCGATCGCCCTCCTGATCCTGATCGGGGCAGCCCGGCTGGTGCGCGAGGCCACCGATGTGCTCCTCGAGGCCGCCCCGGCCCACGTGGACGTGGAGCGCCTGTTGAATGACCTTCGGGACGTGCCGGAGCTGCACGAGATCCATGATCTCCACGTCTGGACGCTCACCAGCGGGTTCGTGGCGCTTTCCGCGCACGGGGTCATCGACGACCCCTACCATCAAGCCCAGGTGCTGGACGAAGTTCGACGACGCTTGCGGCGCCATGGCATAGATCATGTGACGTTCCAGCTCGAGCCGCGCGAGCTGGTGCAGGTGAAGAAGCCCGGCGAGGGTGGGAAATCGCTTCCTTGACAGGGAGCACCCCCCGACTACTTTGGCGGCGAAGACCCCCAGAGGCGTACACAGAGCGTGCAGGGCGTTCCCCAGGAGGAGCACGGATGGAGGACCGGACGGGCTGGATCGAGGACGAGCCGCTCGGCTCCGTCCCCCTCGAAATGAAGTTCGAGGAAGAGGAAGAGGAGGAGTGGGAGGAGGAGGAGTGGGACGAGGACGACGACTGGGACGACGACGACGACGAGGACGACGATGACGACGACCTCGATGACGACGACCTCGAGGAAGAAGAGTGGGAGGAGTGGGACGACGGGGTGAGCGGGAAGCGCCCCCCTCCGCGCCCCACCAAGTGGGACTGACGCCCCGCGCCCTGGTCTCGGAACGAGGAGCCGCCCCGGCCACGAAGGCTGGGGCGGTTCTTCTTTTCCCGGGCTAACGCTCGATCGGGGCGCGCACCAGGTTGCCCCATTCGGTCCAGGAGCCGTCGTAGTTCTCGCACTCCTCGAAGCCGAGCAGGTAGGTGAGCACGAACCACGTGTGGGACGAGCGCTCGCCGATCCGGCAGTAGGTGATCACAGGCTTGTCGCGCGTGAGCCCCGCCTCGTCCTGGTAGATCTTTCTGAGCTCGGGCGCGGTCTTGAACTGGTGGGTATCGGGATCCACCGCGCGCGCCCAGGGGATGTTCTTCGCTCCCGGAACATGGCCGCCACGGATCGCACCCTCGTTCGGATAGTCGGGCATGTGGAGCCGCTCGCCGCGGTATTCCTCCGGGCTGCGCACGTCCACGAGGTCGCCATGTCCCTCGACGTGCGCGCTCACGTCGTCCCGGAAGGCGCGGATACGCGAGTCGTCGCGCAGACCGATCTGGATGTCGCCGGCGGGGAGGGAGGTGGTCTGCTCCGATACTTTCCGCCCCTCTTCCACCCAGCGGGTGCGGCCGCCGTCCATGATCTTCATGCCTTCGATCCCGAACAGGCGGAGCACCCAGAACGCGTAGGTGGCCCACCAGTTGTTCTTGTCCCCGTAGAGGACCAGCGTATCACCCTGGTTGACGCCCTTCTTCCGGAGCAGCGCCTGGAGGCCGGTCTGGGACAGATAGTCGCGGGTGAGCTTGTCGTTCAGGTCTTCGACCCAGTCGAGCTTCTGCGCGCCCGTCACGTGCCCGGTGTCGTAGAGGAGCACGTCCTCGTCGCACTCGAACACCTTCACATTGGAATCGCCGATGTGCGTCTCGACCCAATCGGTGGAGACGAGCACTTCGGGGTGAACGTAGCCGCGGGCCTCGATGGGCTTGGGATCGGCCATGGCGGGTCTCGGAAGATGGAGTATGTCGCCTGCGGAGTGTCGGGCGCCAGACTACCCCCGCCGCCATGACGGGATCCGGGAGCGCGTCGGTGGATCGGCTGCGCGGTCACGTGCGGGCGCTCGAGGGCGAGAGGCATCCCGACTCGTCGCCCGCGGCGCTGGAGCGCGCGTTCGTCTACGGGGAGACCGAGCTCGGGAAGCTCGGCCTGATCGTGCGGCGCCAGCCGTTCGAGTTCGCGGGGCGGCACTTCCACAACGTGGTGGGAGTCATCCCTGGCACCGACCCATCAGCGCCCCGCGTCCTGGTGGGTGCGCACGTGGACAGCGTGCGGGGCACCCCCGGTGCCGACGACAACGCGAGCGGAGTCGCTGGCGTGCTCGAGTGCGCGCGGCTGCTCGCCGGGATCCGGCCGAACGCCACGGTCGAGCTCGTCCTGTTCAACCTGGAGGAGAACCAGGGCTGGACATATCGCGTCGGCAGCCGACGGTGGGCCGATCAGGCGCGCCGTGAGGGTGTGCGCTATCAGGGAGCCTTCGTGCTCGAGATGATCGGATACCGGACCCGCGAGCCGGGAAGCCAGGTCATCCCATGGCCGATCCGGTGGATGGGCCTCCCCACGGTGGGGGACTACCTCGCGGCCGTCGGCGACGGGCAGTCGCAGAAGCTGCTTCGCGCGTTCGTGGCCGCGCAGCGGGAAGCCGCGCCGGATCTGCGGCTCGTCACGCTCCGGTCGCCGCTGCGCGGGTGGCTCGTGTGGGCCACCCGGCGGAGCGACAACGCTTCGTTCTGGTCGCGCGGCTACCCCGCGCTTATGATCACCGACACCGCGAACCTGAGGAATCCCCACTACCACCGCTCCAGCGATCGGCTGGAGACGCTGGACCTGCGCTTCGCGGCCCAGGTGACCGACGCGGTGGCCGCCTGTGTGCGTCGGCTGGCCGGGGCTTGACCCCCACCGAGCCCGCCGGTCACTTAACACCGCCAGGTCGCGCGACGTCCTTGCAACCGGAGAGCGGTCGTGCAACCGAAGAGCGCCCGAATAGTGCCGGGACGGGAGATCAGACGATGAGCAGGATCAGCGTTGGGATGGGCATGATGGCGGCCCTGGCCCTCACGGCCTGCGCCGCCGAAAGCACCGGGCCCACCGGCCTGGAGGACGTCGCGATGACCACGGCGGCCGCTCTGGTGGCGGTGGACGGGGTCCAGCAGGACCTCGATCTGATGGCCGTGCACGAGAAGGCCGAGCCGAATTTCACGGTCACCTTCCTGGACGCCGCCGGAAACACCCAGGCCAAGCACGACTCGCTCACCACCGCCTCGATTCGCACCCATTCCGTGCTCGATCACGAGGGGACCCGCGAGCACTTCACGGCCACGATCCATCGCGAGAGCGACATGACCGTGTCCGGGCTGGTCGGCCGCGAGACCCAACGCACGTTCAACGGGACGAGCGCCGGGAAAGTCACCCGGAGCAGCACCACCGACGCGGGCGTGACCCGCAGCTTCATGATGACCGAGAGCGAGAAGGTGACGAACGTGGTCCGCTCGGTGGATCACGCCGCCAATCCGTGGCCCCTCTCGGGCTCGATCACGCGCACGCACAAGGTGACCCTCCAGGGGCCGAACGGTGAGAAGACCAAAGACGTCACGACCGTGGTCACGTTCAACGGAACGCAGAACGCGACGCTGACGGTCAACGGCGTGCCGCACGACGTGGACCTGGCCGACCGCAAGGGAGCGCTGCCCTTCCGGAGGAAGTAGGGACGGGCCGAGCACCGGCGTCCGGACCCCGCGGCATCGGAGGGGGCGGCCCTGACGGGTCGCCCCCTCCTTCTCTTCGAGGGGCGCGCCCGTTGCGCCTTTCGCCGACCCCTGTCGAGATTTGTCCATGCACGCACGCCAGCAGTTCCGGAACGCACTCCTCTGATGTATTTCCTCACCCCGTGGGTGAAGAAGCTGCTCATCGCGAACATCGCGGTGTTCATGCTTTCGCAGTCGATGCCCGTCGTCCAGTACTACGGAGCGCTGATCCCGGTCGCGGTGCTGAGCCGTCCGTGGACCCCCATCACGTACATGTTCCTGCACGCGGGGTTCGGGCACATCTTCTTCAACATGCTGGGCCTCTTCGTGTTCGGCCCCCGTATCGAACAGCGCATCGGCGGCCCGGATTTTCTCAAGCTCTACTTCCTGGGCGGGCTGGGAGGCGCGGCGCTCTCGTTCGTCTTCACACCGACGGCACCCGTCGTCGGCGCCTCCGCGGCCACGTACGGAATCTGCACCGCGTTCGCCATGTACTGGCCGCGTGAGCGCCTCTACATCTACGGCATCTTCCCGATCGAGGCGTGGCTCGCCATCGCCCTCGCGATCACATGGAGCATCTGGTCCGGCATCACGAACCCGGGCTCGGGTATCGCCGATTGGGCGCACCTCGGAGGGATCGGCTTCGCCTTCGCGTTCATGCGGTGGCGGGAGTGGCGCCGCGGAGCACCCAAGCGCGAATTCCAGAAGCAGACCATGCCCCAGTCCATGAGCGCCATGACCGACACGGCCGCGATCCAACGCTGGGCGGCCATCAACACCGCACTCCTGCACGAGCTCAATCGCCAGGAGGTGGAGCACCTGCTCCGCAAAGCGCGCGCGGATGGCGTGCGCGGCCTGACGCCCGCCGAGCGCGCGTTCCTCGACCGGATGGCGACGCAGCACTGAGCGGTGGCCGACACCAGCTACCGGGTCCCGGCCGCCACGCACCGCGGCGAGCACGTCGTGACCCGCAGCCGCTTCGTCACCACGATCGCGCGCACCGGGACGCCCGCTGAAGCGCACGTCCTGGTGGAGCGGATCCGCGACGAGCTTCCCGATGCCACGCATCACTGCTGGGCCTTCGTCGCCGGCACGCCCGGGAGCACCGCCCACATCGGCCTGAGCGACGCGGGCGAGCCCAAGGGGACCGCGGGGCGGCCCATCCTCACCGTCCTGCTCCACTCGGGCATCGGCGAGATCGCCGCGGTCTCGTCGCGCTGGTTCGGGGGAACCAAGCTCGGGACCGGCGGCCTGGCGCGAGCCTACGCCGAGGGCGTGACGCGGGCGCTCGAGACCCTTCCTACCGAGCTCAGGGTGCGGCGAGCGTCCTTGGATGTGATCGTGTCCTATGCGCGGGTCGATGCCCTGCGCCACCTGCTGGCCGAGCTGGGCGCGGTGCTCGAGGAGGAGAGCTACGGCGCCGACGTGCGCTACCGGGTCGCGGTGCCCGTCGATGCGATCGATCTGTTCCAGGCCCGGTTGGCCGACGCCACCGCGGGGGAGGGCAGGGTGGTCCGATGAGTCCTTTCCGATCTCCAAGGAGCACCGATGACGCTACCGGCTGAGGTGATGTCGCAGATGTCGCACAGGATGACCACGACCACGTTCACGCTCGAGGGCTTCCGGGTCGTGGAGACGAAGGGGGTCGTGCGCGGGATCATGGTCCGCTCGCGCAACATCTTCGGGACCATCGGGGCATCCCTGCAGGCGATCATGGGTGGCAACATCACGCTGCTCACCGAGCTGTGCGAGACCACCCGCCTCGCCGCGTTCAACCTCATGCTCGAGCACGCGCGCAAGGCGGGAGCGAACGCGGTGATCGGAGTGCGCTACGACGCCACCGAGGTGCTCTGCTACGGGACGGCGGTGGTGGTGGAGCCGGAGAAGTAGCGATCCGCTAAATCTTGGTGCCGGGTGGCGAAAGAACGAACCCCCCTGGCCGCGGGCGGGCCAGGGGGGGCGGGGGGGAGGTTCGGCCGGGCCGAAGGGCTACCGCGCGCTGTCCCGCCCGAACTCGACCTGGGGGGCCTGCTGGGCGCTTTCCGGGGCCTCGAACGATTCCTTCCGCTCCGCCCCGGTCACCTTTGCGGTCATCACCTGCGGGAATTGCCGGATGTAGGCGTTGTACGTGTTCACGCCTTCGTTGAAGTCGCGGCGCGCCACGGCGATCCGGTTCTCGGTCTCGGTGAGTTCGTCCTGGAGCCGGACGAAGCTCTCGTTGGCGCGCAGTTGCGGGTATGCCTCGACCGCCACGTTCACGAACAGGCGGAGCTGATCGGCGACCGCGCGGTCGGCGGCCGAGATCTCGGCGGTGGTGCCGCTCCCCTGGACGGCGGCGGCCAGCTGCTCGCGCGCGGCCGTGAGGCCGGAGCGGGCCTCGGCCACCTGGGTGAACGTCTCCTGCTCGAAGCGCGCGGCCTCTTCGACCGTGGCCACGAGGTTCGGGATCAGGTCGCTCCAGCGCATCAGCTCGGCTTCGATGTCGGCCTGCAGCTGATTCGTCTTCTCGTCCATCTGCTGGATCTGGTTGTAGCCGCACCCAGAAAGGGTGAGGGTCAGCAAAACGGCGGCAAGCACGCTTCGTTTCATCGTCCCTCCCATGAGTCCACATACGCGGCCGTCTGCAGCAGCAGGGCCAGTACGCTATCGGTGCTCGAAGCGGACGGCTGGAACGCGTCCGCCTTCTCACGCCCTCGCCACACCTCGAGGAACGGCTCCTGGCAGGTGAATCTCCGGCCGCGGGGATTTCGAGGGATCCGCGAGGTCCGGCCCCACATGAACTACACCTCGATCCGCGATCTCGCCACCGGCTTCGAGGAAACCACCACGCTCCACATCGACAACATTCTGGATTGGGATTCCGGGGCCTTTCTCAGCACACCGCTCAACTGGAACCGGGAAGGACTCGAGCGGCCGTTCGAGGTGTCCAAGGGCATCGTCGTGGCCCCCGGGACGTACGATGGCTGGGAGGTGGCGCCACACTTCTATACGAACCAGGCGGCGCCGTTCGCGTTCGAGGCCACGATCAGCTACGGCTCGTTCCTTTCCGGGACGCGGCAGGGCAACGCCGCGATCTTCTCGTTCCGCCACGGTTCGGCGCTGAGCACCGCGCTGCGCCTCGAATACAACGACGTGAAGCTGCCCGAAGGCGATTTCACGACGCGTCTCGCAGGTCTGCGTGTGGGGTACTTCTTCACCCCGCAGGTCTATCTCCAGTCGCTCGTTCAATACAGCAACCAATCCGACAACTGGTCCGCGAACATCCGCTTCGGCTGGTTGAGCACGGCGGGAACGGGTCTGTTCGTGGTTTGGAACCAGGCCAACGGGGCGGACTCGCTGTCGGGTCCGCTCAACAAGTCCCTGACGGTCAAATACAGCCGCCAGTTGACGGTCTGGGGGGGATAGCCCGGGTCAGGTGCTGGGCACGGCCAGAGGCGACGCCGGTGACCGGGTGCCTGGCTGGAGAAAGCTTGCACCACCTCCACCGCTTCCCTACCGTGCGCGTCGGTCGAACGGCGCCCTGGTCGCCCGACGGAGTGCAGCATTCCACCAACCAGATGGGTCATCGTCATGAATCCCCCGCAAATAGCAGAGCGGATGAAGGCCAGTGACTTCCCGAAGGAAGTCCTCACGCTTTTCGACCAGTACGTGCATGGTCTGATCGACCGGCGCGCGTTCATGGAGGGCGCTTCGCGCTTCGCGGTGGGAGGCATGTCGGCCGCGACGATGCTCGAGAAGCTCAGCCCGCACTACGAGTGGGCCCGCCACGTGCCCGCGGGCGATCCGCGCATCCGCGACGAGTTCGTCACGTACTCCTCGCCGCAGGGGTACGGCACCGTGAAGGGCCTCATGGCCTGGCCGACTTCGGGAACCGCACCGTTCGGCTCGGTGCTGGTGATCCACGAGAACCGCGGCCTCAACCCGTACCAACAGGATGTGGTGCGCCGCTTCGCGGCCGCCGGGTTCCTCGCGCTCGGTCCCGACGCTCTCACGTCGCTGGGTGGCTATCCGGGCACGGACGAAGAGGGCGCCAGGATGCAGTCCTCCCTCGACGGCGGGAAGATCTTCCAGGACTTCCTCGCTGGCGCCCACTTTCTCCGGACGCATGCAGACTCGAACGGCAAGGTCGGTGCGGTGGGCTTCTGCTTCGGCGGTGGGGTCGTGGGGCGGCTGGCCGTCGCGATGGGCAGTCAGCTCGCTGCGGGCGCTCCGTTCTACGGCGCGCAGCCCTCGGCCGAGGACACGGCCAAGATCCAGGCTCCGCTCCTGATCCACTACGGGTCGCTCGACGCCCGGATCAACGCCGGATGGCCCGCCTGGGAGGCGGCGCTCAAGGCCGGTGGGAAGACCTACACGATGCACATGTATGAGGGAGCGAACCACGGCTTCCACAACGACACGACGCCGCGCTACGACGAGGCGGCCGCGCAGCTGGCCCAGCAGCGCACCGTGGACCACTTCAAGAAGTATCTGAGCTAGAAGAAATCCTCGCCGAAGGATAAGGCCCACCGCCGGCGATGCTGCCGGTCGGTGGGCCGTTTCTTTTCGCCTATCGCGCGCCCTCGATGTACTGGCTCGAGAGCCCGAGCTGATTCTCGAGCCTCCACACCAGGTGCGCGCCGGGAAACACCTGGAACGGATCGCTCGTGAACAGGTCGTTGGACCCGATGCGGTGGCCTTCCAGCTGCACGTTGCTGGCGTTCGCGGCGAGGGTCGCGGGCAGCCGGAAGCGAGAGGATGTTGAACTGTGGGGGTCGTTCAGCCCGGCCGACTCATTCCCGCCAGAGAGCGGGGAAGCGGTGCTCCAGGTCCGCGAGCTCCGGCATGTCGTTGATCAGGATGTAGGGCTGGAGCGGGTGGCGCTCGAGGTAGTCCTGGTGATATGCCTCGGCCATGTAGAACCGTTCGAGGGCGACCACCTTCGTCACGATCGGATCCTTGAACGCCTTTGCCGAGCTCAAGCGCTCGATGACGGCGCGCGCGGTCGCCGCCTGCGCCTCGCTGGTGAAGAAGATCGCGGAACGGTACTGGGTGCCGCGGTCCGGGCCCTGGCGATCGAGCGTGGTCGGATCGTGCTCGGCGAAGAAGACCGCGAGGAGCTGGGTGTAGCTGACCTGGGACGGATCGTAGGTCACGCGCACCGATTCCGCGTGTCCGGTGCGGCCGGTGGTCACCATCTCGTAGCTCGGATTAGACGCCGTCCCACCCGCGTAGCCCGAGACCGACTCGGTGACACCCTTCACGTGCTCGAACAACGCCTCGATCCCCCAGAAGCAGCCGCCCGCGAAGACCGCGGTCTCGGTCGTCTGCGCGCGTGTCGTGGACGGCGCGGCCAGGTACGCCAGGCCGGCCAAGCGAAGAGACCAACGGCGGATTCCGATCACGATGCCTCCCTCTGTTCGGTGAACAGTCGAACGTAGGGCTCGTACTGGAAGCGGCGGTTGCGGCTGTGCCCCGTCACTTCGCGGAGGATGCCCAGCTCGGTCAAGCGGGCCACCAGTTGGTTCGCCGCAGGGTAACCCGTTCCGGTGATATCCCTAACGCCGGCGACCGAGACGATCGGCCGATCGAACAACGACTCTAGAACCCGATGCCCATTGCCTGCCGCCCGGCCGAGGCTCGCCGTGATCGCGGTTCGATGCTCCTCCCGGAGAAGGAGGACGCGCCGAGCGGTCTCCCGCGCCTCGATGCTCACCTCCTCCACTCCCCGCAAGAAGAAGGTTAGCCAGCTCTCCCAGTCGCCCTTCTCACGCACCGCCTGCAATCGATCGTAATACTCCTGTCGATGCTTCTTGAGGTAGTGTGAGAGGTAGAGCACAGGATGTTCGAGCACACCGCCTTCGGTGAGGAGGAACGTGATCATTAAGCGGCCGATGCGTCCGTTCCCATCGAGAAAGGGGTGGATGGTCTCGAACTGCACGTGAGCGATGCCTATCTTCACGAGCAAGGGCAGTTCGTCCGAGCCGTGAAGAAACGCCTCCAGCTGACTCAACGCTTGACCGACTTCTTCCGGTGGCGGCGGAACGAAAATCGCCTCACCGAGCGTGCCGCCGGCAGGACCAATCCAGTTCTGGCTCCGACGCAGCTCCCCCGGGGTCAGCCTGCCGCCCCGCACTCCCCGCAGCAGCCGCGCATGGATCTCGCGGAACAGGCGAACCGACACCGGAAGGTCGGGCAGTCGGGCAAGGCCGTGATTCATTGCATCGACGTAGTTGATGACTTCTTCCACGTCGTGCGCCGTGTCGGATTTCTCGAAGAGATCTGCCTCGGCAGCGAGCAGGTCCTGCAACGAACTCTGCGTGCCTTCGATCTGGCTCGAGAGCACCGCTTCCTTGCGGATATACATGAAGACGAGCAGGTCCGGATTGGGCAGCGTGACGATCGAGCCGTCCAAGCGACCCAGGGCCCGATCTGCTCGTGACAGGAGGATGCCCAGCCCTCCGTCCAGTCGCAGCGGTGGGTCTGGTGGGAGCGGAGCCGGAATGAAGGCGCGGTAGCCCGTTGGTTGGCGGACGTAGCGGCCTGCGCGGTGCGATGATTCCCCTGCACCCATGTTGTGGCCTGACGATCTTAAGGAGGCTAATCCCATCTATACTATCGCCAGACGATAACAAGGACAAGGTTGGTCACCTTGTTCGCGGTTGGGGCCTATAAGGTGGCTCAGTCGGCCGAGATCTCTTCCGCAGCCCGCTCCGGCACATAGATCTCCCCGCCCAGCTCCCTGAACTCGTCCGACTTGGCGCGCATGCCCGAGGCGATCGCCGTGCCCGAGTCCATCCCGTGCTTGGCCGCGTACTCGCGCACGTCCTGCGTGATCTTCATCGAGCAGAACTTGGGGCCGCACATCGAGCAGAAGTGGGCCACCTTGGCGCCTTCGGCGGGCAGCGTCTCGTCGTGGAACGCGCGCGCGGTGACCGGATCGAGCGCCAGGTTGAACTGGTCCTCCCAGCGGAACTCGAAGCGCGCCTTGGAGATCGCGTCGTCCCATTCCTGCGCGCGCGGGTGTCCCTTGGCGAGGTCCGCCGCGTGCGCCGCGATCTTGTAGGTGATCACGCCGGTCTTCACGTCATCCTTGTTCGGCAGCCCCAGGTGCTCCTTGGGCGTGACGTAGCAGAGCATCGCCGTGCCGTACCAGCCGATCTGCGCGGCGCCGATGGCGCTCGTGATGTGGTCGTATCCGGGAGCCACGTCGGTGGTGAGGGGCCCGAGCGTGTAGAAGGGCGCCTCGTCGCACCACTCGAGCTGCTTCTCCATGTTCTCGCGGATGAGGTGCATCGGCACGTGACCGGGGCCCTCGTTCATGACCTGCACGCCGTGCTCCCACGCGATGCGGGTGAGCTCGCCCTGCGTCTTCAGCTCGGCGAACTGCGCCTCGTCGTTCGCGTCCTTGATCGAGCCCGGCCTCAGGCCGTCGCCGAGCGAGAACGAGACGTCGTACGCGGCCATGATCTCGCAGATCTCGCGGAAGTGCGTATAGAGGAAGGACTCCTTGTGGTGTGAGAGGCACCATTTCGCGATGATCGAGCCGCCGCGGCTCACGATCCCCGTCAAGCGGTTCGCTGTCATAGGGACATAGCGGAGCAGCACGCCCGCGTGGACCGTGAAGTAGTCCACACCCTGCTCGGCCTGCTCGATCAGCGTGTCGCGGTAGATCTCCCAGGTGAGGTCTTCGGGCACGCCTTCCACCTTCTCGAGCGCCTGGTAGATCGGCACCGTGCCGATCGGGACCGGGGAATTCCTGAGGATCCACTGCCGGGTCTGATGGATGTTCTTGCCGGTCGAGAGATCCATCACTGTGTCGGCGCCCCAGAGCGTCGCCCAGCGGAGCTTCTCGACCTCTTCCTCGATCGAGGACGAGACCGCGCTGTTCCCGATGTTCGCGTTGATCTTCACCTTGAAGCCGCGGCCGATCACCATCGGCTCGAGCTCGGGGTGATTGATGTTGGCGGGGATGATGGCCCGTCCCCGCGCGACCTCGCTGCGCAGGAACTCGGCGTCCATGCCCTCGCGCAGCGCGACGAACTCCATCTCGGGCGTGATCTCGCCCTTCCGCGCGTAGTGCATCTGGGTGACCGGGCCGGTCCCCCGGATCACCTTGTGGTTCAGCGCATCGGGGATCTCGGCGCTCCCGTGGCGGCCGTTCTTCGCGAACGCGGGCAGCATGTGGCGGCCCACCTCGACGATGCCGCCGCGGGCACGAATCCACTCCTCACGGAGACGCGGAAGGCCGGCGCGCACGTCGCCGCCCCTGGGCCCGCTGGTATCGTAGACGCGGAGCGGCGGCTCACCGCCCGCGAGGTGCACCTCCCGCATGGGGACGCTGGTCCCCGAAGGCCCCTGCACGTGGATGCGCCGGGAAGACGGAAAGGCGTCGCCGTAATCGGCTGCAGGGGTGGTCGCGGAAGGCGTGGGACGCATGTTCGCTCCTGGCGAGGGCGCACGAGGCGCGGGAGCGACGGCATTGTTACTTCGGAGGCCTGAGCCGCGCTCCCTACGCCGGTCTGAACCGGATCAGGTTTCAAGGGACTCTCTCAACCCGTGGCGGCGGCCCTGGCTTCGCAGCGCCGTTCGCCCGGATACCCCTGGCGGTCTCCACATTCAGGATAGACGGACCGGGCCCCCCGGTCAAAGCCCAGCACCCCGGCCGAGCAGCTTTGTCGTGAAATCCACACGGTGGAGTGCCCGACGCGTGGTCGTCGCCTTCGTGCCGGCTGCAGTTGCGCGGCCCGCGCGTCCCGGTCGAGGTTGTGCCGATGCCGCGCTCGAAGGTGCCCGCGAACTGGGCAGGGCTTTCCGACGAGGAGCTTCTGAAGCTCCGCCTGTCGGATCTGCCCCTGCGTATCGAGGATACGATTCTCGAGCGCATCACCCAGCTTCGCGCAGAGCTGGACGCGCGCGGGCTGACCGTTCCGATCCACTTCTACATCTCGAACGAGTGGTTCACCCCCGACGGGACCGTCTCGATGGCGGTGCCGTTCTATCTGACCCATCCGAGGCTCGAGCGCCTCGAGCGGGCGCAGATGCTCCAGGTCGAAGGCGGGGACCACGACTGGGCCATGCGCATCCTGCGCCACGAGGCGGGGCACGTCGTGGACAACGCGTACCGTCTGCGCCGCCGCCCCCGCCGGCGTGAGGTGTTCGGCCCGTCTGCATTGCCCTATCCCGAGTTCTACGACCCGAAGCCCTACAGCAAGAGCTTCGTCCAGCACATCGATCCCTGGTACGCGCAGGCGCATCCCGATGAGGACTTCGCGGAGACGTTCGCGGTCTGGCTCACTCCGGAGTCCGACTGGCGGGCGCGCTACGCCGGATGGGCAGCGCTCAGCAAGCTCGAATACATGGACGCGCTCATGGGCCGGCTGCGGAGCAAAGACCCGAGCGTAGTCAGCACCGAGGAGGTCGAGCCGCTCCGGAGCCTGCGCCATACGCTCGCGCACCACTACCGGCGGAAGCGCCGGCACCAGGGCGTCGATCACCCCGAGTTCTACGACCGCGATCTGCGGCGGCTGTTCTCGGACGCGCCCGAGTACGCGCAGAACATCACCGCCGCGCAGTTCCTCGGCCGCATCCGCCAGCCCGCGCGCCGGCTGGTCGCCAGCTGGACCGGGATCTACCAGTACACGATCGACCGCGTGCTCGAGGCGATGATCCGGCGCTGTCAGGAGCTCAAGCTGCGCCTCGCCGTCCCTGTGGAGCAGGCCGTCCACGAGTTCGCCGTATTGCTCACCGTCCAGACGATGAACTACCTGCACAGCGGCCGGCACCGCGTGGCGATGTGACGTGGCATCCCCTGTGAAGAAGCACCGCGTGCTCCTGCTCGTGGATAAGGATCTGGTCCCCGAGCCGGTGCCGATCTCGGAGGTGAACCCGGATTGGCGCACGGAGTGGGACGTCTTCATGACGCTGAAGCGACGCGGCCACACCATCGTCGCGATCGGCGTGCACGACGACCTCTCGCCGATCCGTCAGGCGATCGACGAGTTCAAGCCGACCATCGTCTTCAACCTGCTCGAGGCGTTCGACGACATCGGTGTGTTCGACCAGAACGTCGTCAGCTACCTCGAGCTGCTGAGGGTTCCCTACACGGGCTGCAACCCGCGCGGACTCACCCTCGCGCGCGACAAGTCGCTCGCGCGGAAGCTACTCGCGTATCACCGTATCCCGTCTCCGGACTTCGCCGTGGTGCCGGTCGGGCGCGCTCCCGTGCTCCCCAAGCGGCTCGGCTATCCGCTGATCGTGAAGTCGCTCACGTTCGAGTCGTCGATCGGTATCTCGCAGGCCTCGGTTGTCGCGAACGAGGAGCAACTCGTCACGCGCGTGAAGTTCATCCACGACACACTGCTCACGCCCGCGATCGTCGAGCAGTTCGTGGATGGGCGTGAGTTGTACGTCGGGGTGCTCGGCAACCATCGGCTGCGTGTGTTTCCGGTCTGGGAGATGGGGTTCGCGAACATGCAGGGGGGGAACTGGCGCATCGCGACCGAGCGCGTGAAGTGGAACGTGGACTACCAGAAGAAGCACGGTATC
>CAMCNM010000013.1 GCA_945876015.1 Gemmatimonas phototrophica | reverse complement strand
CCATGGCCATGCGTCAATTTACAATTTCCCACTCACCGCCGCAGCCATCACAGCGCCTGGTTTTACCACGGGCAGCTAGTGCAGCCCCGCTCGCTCAGGCTTTCTTGA
Source organism: Gemmatimonas phototrophica (assembly GCA_945876015.1). GTDB lineage: Bacteria > Gemmatimonadota > Gemmatimonadetes > Longimicrobiales > Gaopeijiaceae > UBA2988. Next base: position 17,117 of record CAMCNM010000013.1, on the reverse strand, counting down.
CCGCGGTCGGGCGTCCGGCCTTACGCGACAGGATCCACGTGACTTCATCCAGCGACGGTAGCTCGGGGGCCCCGACCCGCTGGGCCGCGGCAGCCGCGGTCCTGCATCTGTTGGTCTCGGCCTACCACTACCTCCGCGGCGTCTCGATCCGTCACGACTTCCCGCCGAGCACGTGGGACTTCTTCTGGCAAAACCTCACGACCGCGGACCTGAAGGACCGGGCGCTCGAGAGCCTCTGGTATCTGCACGCTCAGCCCCCGCTCTGGAACGCGCTGAACGCTCCGCTGATCAAGCTGTTCGGTGACGCACAACCCGAGGCGCTCCAGATCGTGCACGTCCTGTTGGGGGCGGCGCTCGCCGCGCTCGCGGTCAGGGTCGCGGCAGGTCTCACCGGCAGCCTTCTCGCGGGGGCGGTCGCGGGAGCGCTCGTGGCGCTCGATCCTGCCCTCGTGCTCTACGAGGCTTTCCCGCTGTACGAGGTGCTGTGCGCGTTCCTGGTCATGCTCACGCTCTGGGCCGTCGTCCGCGCGGGACCGGAAGGCAAGACCCGGCCGCTCGCCGTAGCACTCGCCGCGCTCGGCGCTCTCGTCCTGACGCGCAGCCTCTACCACGTCGCGATCATGATCCCCGCGGTGGCCGCCGCCGCCATGCTCGCGCGCAACCGGCGCGCGGTGCTCGCGATCGGTCTCGCCGCGACGCTGCTCCCCGCCGGCTGGTACGCGAAGAACCTCGCGCAGAACGGCTTCTTCGGGGGCAGCAGCTGGTACGGGATGGGGCTCTGGCGGGTCACGCTGTTCCGCTACCGCAACGCGGAGCTGGCGCCGATGGCCATCTCCGGCGAGCTGGATCCGATCGTGAGCGCGCCCCCCTTCAGCACGCCCTCACGCTACCGTCCGCTCGGATACGATCGGGTCTCGGACATTCCGTCCATGTCGCGGAACGATTTCCACAACGTGAATATTCCCGCGGTCTCCACGGCATTCGGACGCAGCGCCCGCACGCTGATCGCGCACGACCCGCTGCACTTCCTCGGCAACATCGTGATCGGCTACGGCAACTTCTCCGCGCCCTCGACCGAGTACGAGCAACTCGCCCCCGATCGCGAGCGGATGGCGACCCACGTGGCGGCGTGGCGCGTGCTCACCGGGCTCCCCATCGCCCGGCTGGTGGACCGGTCGCTCCCCATCGGCACCAGCGGATCCTTCTTTCTCGTGCTGATCCCGCTCGGGCTCGTCACGCACGCATGGCTACTCGCGCGCCGCTGGAAGGGAGGCGAGTCGATCGAAGCGACCCTGCGCACCGACGCGCCCCTCCTTTGGGCGGCCGGCCTCATCGTCTACACGACCCTGGTCGGCTCCGCCCTAGAGCTGGGCGAGAACCTCCGCTTCAAGTTCATGATCGAGCCGCTGCTACTCACCTATTGGGCGATCCTGACCGTACGCTGGTGGCGGGTGCGGCGCACGCTTTAGGTCTCCTCCCCCGCTGGCGCCGTCCGGCGCGCGGTTCGAAGTTTGTTGTCCACTTCACCTCAGACAAGCGAATTCAGCCCGTGCATCACTGGCTCATCAAGAGCGAGCCCGACGTCTACTCGATCGACGACCTGAAGCGTGACAAACGCACCCCCTGGAACGGCGTCCGGAACTATCAGGCTCGCAATCATTTGCGGGCGATGAAGAAGGGCGACCTGGTGCTGTTCTATCACTCGCAGGCAACGCCGCCCGGAGTGGCCGGGCTGGCCAAGGTCGTGAAGGAGGCCTATCCGGACCCGACCCAGTTCGACGGCAGGAGCGAATATCACGATCCGAAGTCGCCCAAGGACGATCCGCGCTGGTGGCTGGTGGACGTGAGCTTCGTCGAGCGGTTCGCCGATCCCGTCTCCCTGCCCGCGATCAGGGCCGACAAGCGCCTGGCCGACATGGTGCTGGTGAACAATTCCCGCCTCTCGGTGCAGCCCGTGACCGACCAGGAATTCGACCGCGTGCGTGCGATGTCCAGGAAGAAGGCCTGATGGAGAAGAAGGCGCGCGAAGGTCTCATCGAAGCGAGGCGCGAGTTCCTGCTGCCCGCCCTCAAGACCTATTACGAGGAGCCGCTCGTTCTCGAATCCGGCAGCGGCAGCTGGGTGCGGGACGCGGACGGCACCGAGTACCTCGACGCGTTCGGCGGCATCCTCACCACCTCGCTCGGGCACTGCCATCCGCGCGTGGTCGAAGCGATCCGGGATCAGGCCGGTATGCTGGGCCACGCTTCGACGCTCTACGTCACCGCGCCGATGGTGGACGCCGCCGAGCGCCTTGCGGAGATCGCGCCCGGTGGGCTTCGACGCTCCTTCTTCACGAACAGCGGGACCGAAGCGGTCGAGACCGCGATCGCGCTCGCGCGCGCCTACACGGGCCGCACCGAGGTGATCGCGCTGCGGGGCTCGTACCACGGCCGCAGTTCGCTCACGTCCACGATCACCGCCCAGAGTGCCTGGCGTCCGCTTCCCTCGACGCAGGCCGGGATCACGCACGCGCTCGCGCCCTATCCGTACCGCTGCCCATTCGGCCAGCCGTGCGACGAGCGCTGCGCTGAAGCGTTCGCGCGCGACCTCGAGGAGACGATCCAGACCACGACCAACGGGCGCCCCGCCGCGTTCATCGCGGAGAGCATCCAAGGGGTGAACGGCGTCGTCGTCCCTCCGCCCGGTTATTTCCAGAAGGCCGCGGAGGTCATCCGGCGCTACGGCGGGCTGCTCGTCATCGACGAAGCCCAGGCGGGCTTCGCGCGCACGGGCGGAAAGTGGTTCGGCATCGAGCACTGGGACGTGGTCCCGGACATCATGGTGATGGCCAAGGGGATCGCGGCCGGAATGCCCGTGGGCGCCACGATCACGACCGACGAGATCGCGGCGGGATGGAAGGGACACACGATCTCGACGTTCGGCGGCAATCCGATCGTGATGGCGGGCATGGTCGCCGCGCTCGACGTCATGGTCGAGGAGGACGTGCGCACGCTCGCGTCCCAGCGGGGCGCCCGACTGCGCGCGGGTCTCGAGAAGCTGAAGCTGAGCCATCCCTGGATCGGCGACGTGCGCGGGATGGGGTTGATGCAAGGTCTCGAGCTGATCGAGGACGGAACCGACAGGAAGCCGTCGCGCGCGCGGGCGAAGGCGATGCTCGAGGCCACCCGGAAGGAAGGACTGCTGATCGGTCTCGCCGGGCTCCACGGACAGGTCGTCCGGCTGGGCCCGAACCTGCTCTTCGCCGAGAGCGAGATCGACGAGCTGTTGGCGCGCCTGGGGCGCGCCTGCGAGCGGATCGACTGATCACGCGCTGAGCCACTCGCGCGGGGACCGCGTCCGCTTCATCTCGCGCGGCCGGCCGCGGAACCATCCCGCCACGAACAGGATCTCGGCCGCCTCGTCGCGCTCGAGCGCACGCGGCGTCGCCTCCCGGCGCCGAAACACGTCTTCGACCAGCTCGTTCGCTCCCGCTCGCGCCGCGGACGTCTTCGGGTAGTCGAGCTCCGCGCTAACTCTGCCCTTCCGGATCAGGTAGAGGCGGTCCTCGCCGCGGAAGCCCGGCACGCGGTAGAGGAAGTCGAGGCCATCGATCTCTCCTCTCCACGCCGCGAGCTGGCCCTGGAACTCGCGCAGGCGCTCGGCGCGGTCGCGCAGGAGCGCCGCGTACTCGAAGTCGTGGCGAAGGGCCGCCTCGGTCATGCGCCCGCCCAACCGATCGATCGGCCCGCCGCCCCGCCCCTCCAGATACCGCCGCGCGTCGAGCACGCGGTCCGCGTAGGTGCCCGCGTCGGGCCGTCCGGCGCACGGCGCGAGACACGTACCGACCTCTCCGCGCATGCAGCGGGGAACGCGACCCGCGCCGCACATCTCGAGCTGGTCGGCGAAGAACACGGGCGTGCTCGCCGGGCAGTCGCGGATCCCCAACACGCGGACCAGCTCGAGAACCAAATCCGCGATCTGCCGCACGTGCGGGAACGGACCGAAGTAGGCCGCGTCGTCCTCGCTCACCCGGCTCACCGCGAGGATGCGGGGCGCGGGCTCGCGCGTGACCTTCACGAAGCAATACGTCGGGCGCCGCTTGTGCTGCACGTTGAAGCGCGGCCGGTGGCGCTGGATCAGCCTCATCTCGCGGAGCAGCGCAGCGAACTCGTTCGGCACGTACTCCCATTCGACCGCCCGCGCGTCGCGCAGGATCGACGCGGCCTTCTCCCCACGCTCGGCGTTGAAGTGGGAGAGCACGCGGCTCCTCACCCGTACGGACTTCCCCACGTAGAGGACGTCGCCGTCGCCGTCGATCATCCGGTAGACGCCCGGACGATCCTCGGCCTGCAGCCGGATGTGCTCGCGAAGGGCCGGGAGGATGAACATTTGGTGGCGGTGCGGTTTTTGTTCGGGTAGGCGAAGGTGTCGCCGGAAGGCAGTTTCAGGCAAGGGAGTCGATGACCACGAAGGACCGTTCTCCGCATTGGCGCCGCCCGGGAAAGCCGGGTATGCTCGGTACGATGAGCCGCCAAACCCACGCCTCCGCCGGCCTCGCGTGAGCGAATCGGGCCCCCGGACCGTCCGGGATCCGCTCTGGAATACCATTCGGCTCGATCCGACCGCGGCCCGGATCGTCGATACGCCGGCATTCCAGCGCCTCCGCTACATCCGGCAGCTCGGCCTCGCCCATCTGGTCTATCCGGGCGCGACGCACACGCGCTTCGATCACGCGCTCGGCGTCTACCACCTCACGACGACCGCGCTCCGCCTCCTACGCGAGCGCGCTTCGACTCCACCCGAGGTATGGGAGGGGGAGGAGCTGGTCCCCTACGCGGCACTGCTGCACGACATCGGTCACTACGCGTTCTCGCACGCCCTCGAGGAGCTCGAGCCCGAGCACGTGCCCGCCAGTCACGAAGCGGTGGCCCGCCGCTTCTTCCACTCTCCCGATCTGCGCGAGGCGCTCGCGCCGCTCGGCCTCGGCGCTGAGGACAAGATCCATTCGCTCATCAAAGGCGAAGGCTCGATTCCTCTGCGCGGTCTGGTCCACGGATCGCTCGACCTCGACAAGATGGAGTACCTCAAGAGGGACGCTTACTTCTGCGGCGTTCCCTACGGCGAGGTGGACGTCGATCGGCTACTCGCGGGTCTCACGCTGCTCCCGTCACCCGAGACCGGGCAGTGGGAGATCGGCGTGCACGAGAAGGCGGTCGCGGCGCTCGAGTCGTTGCTGTTCGCCAAGTACCAGATGTTCAGGAACGTTTACTGGCACCACGCGGTGCGCGGGGCGACCGCGCTCTACAAGCGGATCGTCGAGGAGTCGGTGGTCGCGGGCCTGCTCGATCCCGAGGAGCTGATCGGGCCCACCGATGAGCAGCTCCTCTTCGAGATCGAGCGGCGCGCCAGCGAGGACGACAGCGAGGTGGCCGAGCGGCTCATGACGCGCTGGATTCCCGCGCTGCGCCACCGCAGGCTGCCCAAGCGCGCGGTCGAGCTCACGGCGGCCGACCTGCAGGGAAGGCGCGTCGAGGACTGGGCGGTCGGCGACTCGCCATGGAAGCGCGCGGTCGAGGACGAGCTCGCGCTGGAGCTCGGTCTCCAGTCCGGCGAGGTGGTGATCGACTTCCCGCAGAAGCGCGCGATGTTCCAGTTGGATCTGTTGATCGAGCGCAGGGACGGAGGCGTGGAGAGGCTCGGGCCCGCCGGACTTCCAGGCCTGCTCGACCTGCCGCGTGTGGCGGAGGATCTCTATCAGGCCGCGCGCGTGCTCCGCGTGTTCACGTTCGAGCGGCGCGAGCTGGCCACCGAGCGCGTGCTCGAGAAGATCACCCAGCCCGCGTAATCTGCTCCACTTCGACGAGCACCGCGGTGATGTTGTCGATCCCGCCGGCTTCGTTGGCCGCATCCACCAGCGCCCGCGCGGTCGCGGCGAGACCGAGCGCCGCGCTCTCGCGCACGATCCGCTCGATCACGACGTCGGTCAGCATGTTGGTGAGACCATCCGTGTAGAGCAGATAGACGTCGCCCGGACGCGCGTCGCGCTCCAGCACGTCGGGAGTGACCCTGTCACTCACCCCGAGCGCGTGTGTGAGGATGTTCGCACGCGGATGCCCGCGCGCTTCGCCCGCGGGGAGCGCTCCCGCGTCCACCTGCTCCTGCACCCAGGTGTGGTCCCGGGTGAGCTGACGCAGGCCGCCGCCGCGGCCGATCAGATAGGCGCGGCTGTCTCCCACGTGCACGATGACGAGCCGCGCGTCGGCGGGTTCGAGAAGGAGCGCGGTCAGCGTGGTCCCCAAGCCTTCGCGCTCGCTCGACCCCGCCGCTTCCGACCGGATCCGTCGGTCCGCGCCGACGACCGCTTCCGCCATGCGCCCGCCCGCGCGTGCGATTCTTGGTCGGTCAGTCGCCGGTGGATCTCCTCCACCGCGAGCGCGCTCGCGACGTCCCCCGCAGCGTGTCCTCCCATGCCGTCCGCCACGACGGCCATGCCGAGGTCGGGGGCGATCAGGAATGCATCCTCGTTCCGAGGCCGGCGGCGGCCACGATCCGTAAGGGCGGCGGTGCGGATGCGTACGGACATCGGGTTGGGGTCGGAGGTGGGCGGACGACGTACTGTGGCGGCACCCGTCCCGGTCGGCAACGAGGGAACACCGCGGGCGGCGGCACGTGGGAACGTGGTCGGGCCAGGGGGTTGGGACCTGCCGGATCCGATCAGTTTGGCGGCCCCCCCGGATTGAAAACCGATCCCTTCCGGATTGCCCACCTGCCCTTCCGGGGCAGGAACCTTGACCGCTGGGCCGGGGTTGAATACCGCCGAGGGGTTGACTCCCGTAGGTCCAAAGCCAATCATTTATGGCTCTGGACTTTTCCAACCCCGAGACGCTTCCGGACCGGCCCGCCGGGGCCCGCAACCGGATCTCCAGGAGATAGATGCCATGGCCACTGCCACCAAGGTCGCCGCAGCTGCCGCCGCCAAGGCCCCCCGCGGACGTAAGCGGAAGAGTTCGGGCGGACGGAGCCTGCTTAGCGGATTCGACGGAAGCCTCGAGGACCAGACCGCTCTCGACCAATACCTCCGGGACGTGAGCCGCCACGAGCTCATCACCCCCGATATGGAAAAGATCCTGGGCGCCCGCGCCCAGAAGGGTGACGAGGAGGCGGTCCAGGAGTTGGCCAAGGCCAACCTGCGTTTCGTGATCAGCGTGGCCAAAAAGTACCAGAATCGCGGCGTCTCCCTGACGGACCTGATCCAGGAAGGGAACGTCGGTCTGGTGACGGCCGCCCGGAAGTTCGATCCGGAGCAGGGCGTGAAGTTCATCTCCTACGCCGTGTGGTGGATCCGTCAGGCGATCCTGGCTTCGCTCGCAAACCACGGACGCGCGGTACGCGTGCCCCTCAACCGGGCTAGCGACCTCGCCCGCATCTTTCGTGAGAAGGAGCGGCTCAAGCAGGAGCTCGGCCGCGACCCGACTCCCGAGGAACTGAGCAAAGCGACCGACCTGACTCCCGAGCTGATCGAGTCGCTTCAGACGCTGAACGCGGCCGAGATTCGTCTTGATGCGCCAATCGGTGATGGTGAGGATTCGCAGCTGGTCGAGCGGTTCATCACGGAAGAGGCCGCGGAGCCGGAGCTCGAGGTCGAGAACCGTCTGCTCACCGAGTCCGTGAGTGCGGCGCTCCAAACGCTCGACGCGCGCGACGCGAAGGTGCTGCGCCTCTACTTCGGCCTGGAGGGTGAGCGTGAGCACACCCTCGAGGAGATCGGCAATCTGCTCGGCGTGACGCGCGAGCGGATCCGCCAGCTGCGCGACCGCGCGCTGCGCCGGCTGCGCGAGGGTGTGAAGGGCGCCGCGCTGGAGTCCTTCGCCGCGTGACGTCGAAGTGACTAAAGGCCACCTCGGTGGCCCGATCGCCATCGGCCTCCGCCCCCCCGGCGCCTCCTCGCGAGGCTCGGGGGGGTGGGTCTTTTTCGGGATGACGATTTGATCGCTACCGTGATCGGAGTGGAGGCCGGGATCTACACCCTGGCTCTGGACGACGGCCGGCAGCTCGATGGCAGCCTGCGCGGCCGCCTCAAGCAGGACTGCCGAAACGGCGACAAGATCGTGATCGGCGACCGCGTCGAGGTCGCCGAAGCGGACGGTGCGACGACGGTCGAAGCGCTTCTTCCCCGGCGCACGACCATGGTCCGCCGCGGCGTAGCCGGGCGAAAGGCCAAGGTTCTCGCGGCCAACCTCGACCGGGTCTTCGTCGTGATCGCCATGGAGCCGCACCCACACCCTCAGCTGATCGACCGGCTACTTGTCGTGGCCGAAGCGAACGGTATTCCGCCGGTGCTCCTCTTCAACAAGGTGGACCTGCCCGGTGCGGAGGCGGCGGTGAAAGTGCTCTCGCGCCGCTACGCCGCCGCCGGCTACATCGTGCTCGGCGTGAGCGCGAAGTCGGACATCGGAACGGACGAGCTGCGCCGGCTCGTGTGCAGCGGGATCTCGGCGTTCATGGGTCCGAGCGGAGCCGGGAAGTCCACGCTGCTGAACAGGATCGAGCCGGGCCTCAAGCTCCGCACCGGTGAGCTGTCCGCGAAGAGCCGGACCGGGCGGCACACGACGGTCTCGTCGCGTGTGCTTTCGCTCTCGTGCGGGGGCTCCGTCGCCGACACGCCGGGATTCGGCGACGTCGGCCTGTGGGGGATGGACCCCGCGGAGCTGGACGACTGCTTTCCCGAGATGCGTGGCCTCAAGGATGAATGCCGCTTCCGCGGCTGCGCGCACCTGAAGGAGCCAGGGTGCGCGGTGCGCGAGGCAGTGGCGGATGGGCGTATCCCCACGGAGCGGTACGAGAGCTACGCGGTCCTGCGGGCGGAAGCGGTCGAAGCTCGGGAGCGGTAATCCCGAGGGCAATCACCGCAGCGGCACCACCCGGAGCGATCCCGTGACGGGATCCTCATCCACGCGCACCGGCCAGTCGTAGACGCGCTCCATCACGTCCTCGCGCAGCACCTCGGCGGGCGTTCCCTCGGCGGCCACCGTTCCACGATCCAGCAGCACCATGAGATCCGCGAAACGCGCCGCGAGGTTGAGCTGGTGGGTGATCAGGAGGACGGTCATCCCGTCATCCGCCCAGTCGCGCAACAAGCCGAGGATCGACATCTCGTGACGGAGGTCCAGGCCGGCGGTCGGCTCGTCGAGCGCGAGCGCCCGGGGCTCTTGTGCCAGGGCGCGCGCAATCCGAACCCGCTGCAGCTCGCCGCCCGAAAGCGCGGTGACGTGCCGGTCGCGCAGGTCGCCGATGTCGCAGCGCTGGATGGCCAGGTCCACCGCCGCGCGATCGCGGGCGCCCTCCGCACGAAGCGGCCCGAGATGCGGGTAGCGTCCCATCGCGACCATCTCGCGCACCGTGATCGGAAACGCGACTACTTCGCTCTGCGGTACCACGCCCACCGCGCGCGCCAGCTCCCGGCGGTCCCATCTCCGCGCCTCCCTCCCGTCCACCGACGCGCCGCCCTCCTGGGGCCGCACCGCTCCCATCAGGGCACGCAGCAGCGTGGATTTTCCCGAACCGTTCGGGCCGAGCACGGCGGTGAAGCGTCCGGCCGGGATCGTGAGGGAAACGCTGTCCAACGCGGGACGCGCCGCGTTCGCATATCGAACGGTGAGACGCTCCGCCTGAAGCTTCACCGGAGACTCGCCCTGAGCAGCACGAGGAAGAGCGGCACGCCGGCGAAGGCAGTGACGACTCCGATCGGGATCTCGGCCGGAGCGAGCACCACGCGGGCGACCACGTCCGCGAGCACGAGGAACGCGGCGCCCGCGAGGAACGAGAGCGGGAGCAGGCTCCGGTGGTCCGACCCGACCGCAATGCGCAGGGCGTGTGGAATGATCAGGCCGACGAACCCGATCACTCCCGCCACCGCGACACCCGCCGCCGTGATGAGCGAGGCGACACCGAACGCGATGCGCTTGACCCGCTCGACGTCCGTCCCGAGGTAGCCCGCCGTCTCCTCCCCGATCGCGAGCAGGTTGAGCGGGCGAGCCAGCGCGATCAGCACGACCGACGCCGGCAGCGTGTAGGCCGCCGCGATGAGGACCGCCCGCCAGTCCGCGCCCGCCAGGCTGCCCATCATCCAGAGCACCGCGCTCCGGACCGTGGGTGCGTCGGAGAGCGAGAAAAGGAGCGCGATCACCGCGCTGAAGAACGCGCCGACGACCACGCCCGCGAGGAGCAGCACTCTCACGTCGAGCGAGCGATCGGCGGCCGCCGCCACGCGAAAGACGAGCAGGATCGCGAGCAAAGCCCCGGCGAAGGCGGCGGCGGGAAGAGCCCAGGACCCGGCCGCGGCGAGGCCGAACGCGATCACGATCACCGCGGCGGCCGCCGCCCCCCCGCTGATGCCGAGGATGTAGGGCTCGGCCAGGGGATTCCGGAGGAGCGCCTGGAAGGTCGCGCCCGCCAGCGCGAGACCGCCCCCCACGAGGATGCCGAGGATCGCGCGCGGCAGCCGCAGGCCGAGCACGATGTCGCGCTTGATGGGATCGCCCCCTCCCCCGAGCGCGTCGAGCACGTCGCGCGTCGTGAGTGAGACCGAACCGAAGCGCACCGCGAGGAGAACGGCCGCCGCGGCCGCCAGGATCAGCAGGATCGCGACGGCGCGCGGACGCGTCATCGGAAGGCGTCCGGGTGAAGCACGCGAGCCAGCTCCAGCGCCGACTGACCGAGACCAATCCCGGGAGATTCAACATCGGTGGACACCTCGAGCACGGGCGCGCGGTCACGCAGGCGGGGATTCAGCACCGTGCCCCGGCCGACGACGAAGGCGCCTACGTCGCGGGCGACCAGCTCCTCGAGGCTCACCGGCGCGTAGAGCTGCTCCAGATCCGCGAACACGTTCTCGCCGCCCGCCACCGCGAGAAGATCCGAGATGAACGTTCCGGGCCCCGCCACCCATGGGGGCGTTCCTCCCAGCACGTAGGCCACCTTCCTCGGCTGCTGCCCAGCAACGCGCGCCCGCACCTCCGCGAGCTCGCCGTCGATCCGTGCGATCAACGAGTCCGCGGCCGCCGTGCGGCTCATCACCCGTCCCATCTCACGCACGATCGCCCGGATGTCCTCGATTCGGTCGGGCCTGACGCCGATGTGCGGGATGCGGCGCTGATCGAGCGCCGGACCGGTCACGCGATCCTGATCACCCTCGAACCGGATCACCAGCTCGGGCTCGAGCGTGAGGACCCGCTCCAGATCCGGCTGCAGCCCCCCTCCCACCGAAGGCAAGTTGCCGAGGATCGCGAGCGTGTCGAAATCGGTGCGGCCGACCAGCGCGTCGCGCGCGCCCAGCTCCACCATCAAGCGGGTGACCGCCGGGATGAGCGAGAGAACGCGAGTAGGGGAATGGGCGAGACGCACCACCCTCCCTGCAGCATCCGTGACGACGATCGCGGAGTCCGCCGGGGCGGCAGGCGCCGCCTCGCGCGCGTCACCCGGACTTCCGCACGCCCCCGGGACCAGACAGGCGATGAGGACGAGGGACGCCGGCGCGGTCCAACCGGGCCGGGCTCGGCGCATGCGACTCAGCGAACTGTGGGTGCCGGGACCGACTTCGCGACGCCGCAGACGTCCTCGAACGTGCGCGTCCACTCGGTGCCGCGCTCCTCGACGACAGCGGGCCAGTGCGAGCGCTCGCCCAGGACGTCGAGCAGGAGCTCGGTCTTGCCGTCGCCGTCCCAGTCCATCTCCTGGAAGTAGCGCGGAACGCCCTTCCCCTCGCTCGCCGCCTCGCGGTACCAGACGTACGCGGTCCGGTACGTCTCACCCTCGGGCGTGGCAAGGAGATAGAGCGAGTACGAGGTCGGCTGCGCGGGCTGGATCGCCAGCTGGTCACGGAACACGAAGGTGGTCGAGACCGCCGGCTTTCCGTCCAACCTCGGGACCGCGAAATCGGCGCGCGCCTCGATCATCGAGGTGGGCCAGGTGGCCCCGAGCTGCGGGATCACCACTCCGGCCAGGTTGATCGCCGCGTCGCGCTGTACCCGATCGCTCTCGAGCGGCTGATACGACGCGTACTCGATCTCCTTCGCGAACTGCTCCGGGAGGGCGAGGAAGCGGGTGGCATCCGCCGCGCCCGGCACCAGCTCGACCACGCCGGTCGCGCGCGGCCGCGGAGTGCAGAAGCCCACGTCCGTGTCCACGTTCCGGACGGTGAAGGTCCCGACCCGAGCGCCCGCCGAGAACAGGGTGAAGCGGCTGCCGACGGCCATGAGCTCGCGGGCGAATGCCGCGCGGTAGCCCGGCGCGGACCTCTCGCTCCGAAACTGGAGCAGGGAATCCCTCTTGATCTCACCCACCGGAACGAGGGAGACCCCGGAGGCATCGCGGGTGCCCATGTAGAGCACGGCACCCGTCGGGAGGGTGAAGCTGCCCGGCTCTTCCTCGGCGGCCAGACTGTCCGGCGTGCTCCCGACGGAGGCCGCGGGAGCGCGCACGAAACGCATGTCCACCCCGCCCCACACCACGTTGTCGCAGCCCGTGGTGGAGATTACTATGGCGAGCGCCGCAAATGACCCAAATGCCTGTCCTGACAAGAGATCCAGCACTCCCTGGGCTGTAGGCGAGGCCCCGAGCCTCTAGTGCATCCGGAGCCGAACAACGTATTCCGACTTGCGGTCAGGCGCAAAGAAGATGCCGGACGAGCTTCGCTTCCGACACGTGATGGCCCACTTCGCGACCGGGGTGACGGTCGTGACCTCGCGCGCGCCCGGTGGACGTCTCTGTGGGCTCACCGCGAACTCGCTCGCTTCGGTCTCGCTCGACCCCCTCCTCGTGCTTGTCTGCGTTGGCCGGGAAGCCGCCAGCCACGCGTGCATCGTGGCCGGCGGGGCGTTCGCGGTGTCGATCCTCGGGCGGCAGCACGAGGTGCTGGCGCGCCGCTTCTCGTTGGGTGACCGGTCGGCTCGCTTCGACGAGCTGAAGTACCGCACCGAGCTGACCGGCAGCCCAGTGCTCGACGACGCGCTGGCATGGCTGGACTGTCGGGTGACGGACGTCCACGAAGGCGGGGATCATTCGATCGTGGTGGGCGAGGTCGTGGCCTGCGACGCGCGTGACGGAGACCCGCTGGTGTTCTACCGCGGCGGATATCACAGGATGGAGCCTTGAGCACGAACCCCCCGCGCCTGACCTGGATACCCAGGTTCGCTGCCGGACTTGCCGGCGCCGTCGGCGCGGAGATGGCGCTCGGCCTCCTGGTCTACCTGCGAGGCGGCCTCCTCGGCGCGCTCACGTTGGTGCTCTGCGTCGAGATGGCGGCGTTGGCCGCGGGCTTCTGGTTCGCACCGCGCGACGCGGCCCCCCAGTGGCCGGGGATTCGTCAGGCCTGGCTCCTGTCACTCTTCGCCTACGTCGCCGCAGCCGTCGTCGCCACGAGCTGGGAGGCGCTGGAAGGACTGTCGATGAGCTGGATCTCGCGTGGCATGGGACTCGCGTTCCTCGGCGCCATGCCCCTCTACGGCATCGGCCTGGTGCTGGGAGCGCCCGACCTCGACGCGGGTGAACCGAGTCCATCGGCGCGCGCGTCGGCCCCGCTCGGTGCCGCCGTCGGCTTTGCGCTGGTCGGGTTCGGCCGCACCACCCTGGAGGTCGCTCCCTTCTCCTATGTGGCGGCCGCCGCCGTGGTCGCGGTGGGCGCGTTCTTCCAGAACCACCTGCTGGCAGAGAAGGAGATCCGCTGGCGGGAGTCGGCCGCGCAGGGCACCGCGCGCGACGAAGTGACGCTGTCGGCACCCACCCTGGGGACACCGCGGTGATCGTCGCTCACCTGTCCGATCTCCACCTCGGTTTCAGCGCCTACCCGCGCCACGAGAGGGGACAGAACGTGCGCGAGGCGGACGTGGCGGGCGCGTTCATGCGCGCGACGGACGAGCTCGTTCGGCTGCGCCCCGACGTCGTGCTCATCGCGGGCGACGTCTTCGATCGGCCGGATCCTCCTTCGGGCGCGCTCGTGACGTTCGCTCGCGGGCTCGAGACCCTGCGCGGCGCGCTGCCGGACTGCCCCGTGCTGGTCGTCGCCGGACCCCGCGACACACCCCGCGGAGATGATCCCGGCGTGCTGGCCGCGCTGGACACGGTTCCCGGAGTGGAGGCCGCGGCGATCGCGCCGCGCTCGGTGCGTGTCACGGACGATCTCACCGTGCATCTCTTCCCACACCGTGCCGCGCTGGGCGAGCCTCGCGTTCTTCCCGTTTCCGATCCGAAGGCCCGATGGAACGTGCTGGTCACGCACGCCCGCGCTGCCGTCTCCGATGCCCGGACGACGACGAACGCGGTGACGAGCATCGACCCGAGCCGTTGGGACTACGTCGCGCTGGGTGGTGAGCACATGCACGGCGCCCCGTTCCCGAACGTGAGGTGGGCGGGATCGCTCGAGCGCGTGGGCTGGCGGCCGTGGGAGGAGGCGCTCGAGGAGAAGGGATTCCTCACCTACGATCTCGCAGAGCGCCGCGCGACGTTCCACCCGGTCCCGGTCCGTGCGGTCGTCTCGCTCGCTCCGATCCGCGTCACCCCCGGCGATCCGGATCGCGTGCGACGCCGCATGCGTGAAGTGACCGACGAGGTGCCCGGCGGCATCGAGGGGAAGATCGTTCTCGTGCGTGTTCAGGGCGCGGACCCCTCGGATCTGGCCGGCATCACGGAAGACCTGCTACCCGCGCTGCGCAATCGCGCTCTCCATCTTTCTGCCGTGCTGGAGGATCCCACCGGGTCGCGCGTCCCCCGCAACCCCGCGCAGGAGCTGCGCCCCAGACTGACCGAGCTGCTCGAGGAAGAAGGCCTGGCGCCGGAGACCGCGCTCGCGCGCGCAGCGGATCTCCTGGGCGAGACGCCGGCGGAAGCGGTGAGCCTGTGAGGATCGCTCGTCTCACCGGTCTGCGGGCCGGCGATCTCCCGCCGCTCGACGGAGAGCTCGGACCCGGCCTGGTCGCGCTCGTCGGCTCGCCCGAAGCGGCCAGCGAGGTGCGGCGGGCGCTCGTCTGGAGCGCGGCGGTCGGGGAAGGCGGCGTCGCTCTCACGGACGTGACGGACCGCACGGGCATAGAGGCGCTGTGGGGAGGAACGGGAGGTCTCGTCGAAGCACTGGACGCCGCCATCGTCTGGCTGGCGGGACCCGCGCTCGCGCGCGTCGAGGCGGCGCTCACCGCCGCCGGAGTGCGGCGGCCGGGACTTCCCCTCTCGACCGCGGCGCCGGTTTCCGAGGAGCGCGCGAACGGCGATCACCGGCGCTCGCACCCGAACGCCGTAGCGGAGCTGCACGCGCGCGAGCACGAGCTGCGCGAGCTGCGCGCGGAATGGGCGGAGGTCACGGGTGACGTCGAACAGGCCACGATGGACTGGCTGCGCGAGCGTCAGGACGCCGAGACCCAGCTCCAGGCCTATCGAGACCGCGCGCGCGAGCTCAAGGCGCGCCTCGCGCAGCTTGAGGCGGGCGGTCCCGACGCGCCCTGCCCGACGTGCGGCCGGCCGCTCGCCGACCACCTCAAGGACGTGCGCGTCCAGCTGCGCGAGGAGTGGGAGTCGGTGGTGCAGGACGGCAGCTGGTGGAAGCGCCGCCGCGAGCAGCTCGAGGGC
Organism: Gemmatimonas phototrophica; assembly: GCA_945876015.1. Taxonomy (GTDB): domain Bacteria; phylum Gemmatimonadota; class Gemmatimonadetes; order Longimicrobiales; family Gaopeijiaceae; genus UBA2988. Next base: position 1,520 of record CAMCNM010000013.1, on the reverse strand, counting down.
AAGCCCGAGCATCTGCAGGCGCTCGAGGGCCGAGGCGTTCGTGTGCATGCCGCGGTGGAATACGGGGCCGAGCGGGTCGAGCGGGTGCGGGCGGAGATCCGCGTGCTGGAGGCGCTGAGGGAGCCGCTCGTGACCGAGGCGGGATCTCCGGAAGCGCGCGCACTGGAGCGGTTGGCCGAAGAGCTGCGCACCGCCGCCCGGTCCCGCGTCCTGCGCGAGGCGGGCCAGTTGGCGGAGCGCATCACCGCCGGCCGCGTCTTGTGGATTCGGGACGACGAGGACGGACCCGTGGCCGTGGGGCTGTTTCATGGAGGCGTTCCGGGCATCCGGGATCGCGCGGCGGTGGAGCTCGCGACCCGCATGGCGGCGGCCGCGTTGGCGCGGGCCGCGGGCGCCCCTCTGTTCGGCATGGTGGTGAGCGAGGCGCTCGAGTGGCTCGATCCCGAGGATCGTCTCCGCTCCGTGGACGTACTGGGCGAGCTCGCCGAGGGCCTGGGTCAGGTGATTCTCGTGACCGGGACTGACCTGGTGGATCTGCGGCCCGAGGCGTTCGCGCGGGCGCTCGAGCTGGGGCCGTTCGAACGCGGCGCGCCCCCGCTCCGATCGCTCGGCGTCGGGGTCGCCGTCCTTCGCCTCAGCGCCTGAGCGCCGGAATCACGCTCAGGCGCTCTTCGACTGCTCGGCGATGCGTGCGGCCACGGCCCGGCCCAAGAAGTACCCGCGGATGAAAACTGGGATCGCGTGCGCATCCCCCCTGAATCCGAGCAGCGTATCGTGGTGGGCCTGCCACAGCACGCCCCCCTCGTTGGCCGGGGCGCTCAGATCGAAGTCGATTCCGGACGCGGGATCGTCCGTGCAACGGGTCAGCCAGGTCAGATCGAACGGGTGCCCCGCATGGGTCGTCTCGAGAAAGATCTCGATCGTGCGAGTCGCTCCATCGAGAGGCAGCTCACGGTACCGGCACTGCATCCCCTCACTGTAATTGAGGGAATAGGCCCGGTCTCCGAGGGCCGTCTTGACCTGGTCGACCCACGGGTTCTCGTCGCTCATATCCGGCCGCGCTGGTTGGCTGTGGAGTGTGGTGGCTCGGGGAGCGAGCCACGCTCGTATACCTCACATAGCACGCGGGGATCCTGGTGGAAAGCTGCGCAGGCCCGCGTTGCGCCTGCTTCCCGCTCAGGTGATAGTTAGCTTCCCGAGTCCCCTACCACTCGCCGAGCGAATGAGCGACGAGCGCTTCAGTATCGGGCTGATCCAGCTGCCGGTGGCTCCGGACAAGGAGACCACCATCGCGAGCCACGAGCGCGCCATCCGCGAGGCCGCCCAGCGGGGCGCGCGAATCGTCTGTCTGCAGGAGCTGTTCGACGCGCCCTACTTCTGCAAGGTGAGCGACGCCGAGCGCTTCGACCTCGCCGAGCCGATCCCGGGACCCACCGTCGCGGGGATGCAGCGCCTGGCGCAGGAGCTGGGCGTCGTGATCGTCGTCCCGATCTTCGAGAAGCGCGGGCCGGGCGTGTACC
>CAMCNM010000012.1 GCA_945876015.1 Gemmatimonas phototrophica | reverse complement strand
TCTGGACCGTCGCGGGCATCTGGACGCACTACGTCCGCCTGATGGTCTTTCCCCTGGACCTGGCCTCCGACTACAGCCCGAACGTTCTCCCGATCGAGCTCGGGTGGCGGCCGCTCAACATCGCCGGGCTCGTCCTGGCGCTGGCTTTCCTGATCGGGGCCTGGATCGCGTTCCGCGCGCGCGAGCTGGGCAGGGGCTGGGGCTCGGGCCGGCTCGTAGGATTCGGCGTGATGTGGTTCGTGATCACGATCTCGCCGATCTCGAACGTCTTCTTCCTGGCCGGAGTCCTGCTCGCGGAGCGCACGCTCTATCTACCGTCGGTCGGAGCGGTTGCGGTCGCCGGATGGCTGCTGGTTCGATTGGTCGAGCGGCGGCGAGCGCTCGGTGTGAGCCTGGTCGGCGCGGTCGTGGTGCTGATGGGCGTCCGCAGCTGGACGCGCACGCCGACCTGGGAGCACACCGGAACGGTGTTCGAGACGATGCTCCAGGACACCCCCCAATCGGGTCGATCCCAATGGGTGCTCGGCGACCTCTTCTACCTGCAGGGACGGGTGCCGGAATCGCTGCACGCCTACCGTGCCGCCATCGGGATCCTGGGCGGGCATCATCAGCTCATGACGGAGATCGGCAAGAAGCTGATCGGCGCCAAGAAGTACCGCGCCGCCGACTTCATCCTGCTTCACGCCTGGCGCGAGGAGCCTGCGTGGGGTGTCGCCCCCGGCTATCTGGCCGTCAACCACTTTCAGCAGGAGGACTGGGTCGAGGCGGAGCGCTATGCCCGCGCCAGCCTCGAGATCGACGGCGACGAGCCGCTCATCTCCCACATCCTCGCCTCGGCGCTCGCGGCCCAGGGGCGCTTCGCCGAGGCGATCCCCTGGCGGGAAAACTCCATCCGGAACGGGGAAGGCGCCAACTGGGAGCAGTGGATGACGCTCGCCCGGCTGCGCATGAGCGTGGGAGACTCGCTGGGTGCCGGAATGGCACGTGACTCGGCGGTGGCGAAGGCCACGACACCGGAGGAGCGGCGTGGGCTCGAGGGCGAGGTGGAGCCCTATGCCCCGGTCGAGCCCCAGGGCGTGGGGCAGGATCCCGAAGTGCCCGTGAATTGACGATGAGAGCGCATCCAACGACATCCGTCGCCCCAAGGGTTCTCACCTTGGTAGGATCCCTGTTCCTTTGCAAAATCCAAGGGCAATCCGCCGCGGTCGATCAGGCGGAAAGCCCGATCGAGTTCCGTAAGTGATTGAAATAAAAGAACTTGAGCATCATGCCGCGAATTGGGAACGGGCCCTGCCTTACCACGCTCCAATCAAGCCCCTCTTCACCCTCAGTTCCAAGGAAGTCAGCCATGCGTAACAACAAGGGTTTCACCCTCATCGAGCTCCTCATCGTGGTGGTGATCATCGGGATCCTGGCGGCCATCGCCATCCCGAAGTTCTCCGCTAGGCGTGAGAAGGCGTACTTCGCGGCGATGAAGTCCGACATGAAGAACCTGGCCAGCCAGGAAGAGATCTACTACGCGAACAACTACGCGTATACCAACGACGCCGCTGCCCTGGAATTCCATCAGTCTTCGGGCGTGACGGTCGGCATCGCGGCCTCGTCCTCGGGCTGGTCGGCCAGCGCCACGCACAGCGAGCTCGGTGCGAGCGAGGGCTGCGCGATCTATTACGGCACCGCGACGGCTCCGTCGGTCGGTACGGCCACCCCGGGCTCGCCTGGTGAGGTTGCTTGCACGTCCTAAGGCTTACGCCTTAGCTCCCTGATGCGAGGGGGGCGTGGCCCGGAGATCCTTTCCGCGGCCACGCCTCCACCGTCGGTCCCAGAAACCAAGACAATGAGGATCCCACGATGAACCGGCGCGGCAGGCAGGGTTTTACCCTGATCGAGCTGTTGATCGTCGTCGTGATCATCGGGATCTTGGCGGCCATCGCGATCCCGAAGTTCTCCGCGACGCGCGAGAAGGCCTTCAAGGCCACGATGATGTCCGACCTGAAGAATCTGGCGAGCAATCAGGAAGTCTACTTCAACGAGAACTACTCATTTGTGTCCTCGTTGTCCGACGCCGAGGCGTTGCAGTCGAAGGGCGTCACGATCACGATCAACGAGAGCAACGGCACGGGCTGGTCGGCGACCGTTGAACATGCCGGTGCCCCGGGTCAGCAATGTGGCCTCTACCACGGTGCTGCCGCCCCCAGCGGTGGAGACCACGCGACCGTTCCCGGCGTCGTGGCCTGCACGTTCTGACCATCGAAATCTGAGCACGCGGCCGGCGCCACGACCGGCTGTTCGCTGGTGTTGCCGGATCCGACGGGCCCGGCGACCTTCTCGATCCGGGGGCCCTCCGCCCCACGTTTCGTGTCTCCTCCCCCAACGCGGTCCGTGACGACTCCGATTCCGCTGCGGCGCGAGCTCCTCCTCTCGTTCGCGGTGCTGTTCGTCGCGGCCGTCCTGGTCGCCGTCTCCGGTCTGCTCCTGCTGCTCCCGCTCCTCCCCATGAGCACGCCCTGGGTGGCGGCCGCCTTCATCTCGGTCCTGGTGATCGGCGATCTCATGGTCCTTATGCGGCGAACGGCGCGACGGACGACCGTTGCATCGTGGTGAAGCTGTTCGGCGTCACGGATACGGGTGGTGTGGTGGTGGTGGATGTGCGTAAGGCGGACATCCTCCGGGATCACCCCGCGCGCCGCCCCTAGCGGGCATGGTACTACCGACTGGGGCGCGGCGCGGCCCGGCCGACGGTGGCTTCGTTGACCCGTGGGGCGACCCGGGCGAGCTTCGGGCGCCGCTTCTGTAATCCCAAGACAACGGCCAAGCGAAAGAGATCAGCGACTGAGCATGCGACGCATATCGTTCCGCACGGCCGGGGAATCCCACGGCCGCGCCCTAGTAGCCATCATGGAAGGGGTGCCCGCCGGGCTGCCCCTCGCGATGGAGACGGACGTCGACCCGGAGCTGGCTCGACGGCAGGGTGGTCACGGCCGCGGTCGGCGCATGCAGATCGAAACGGACAAGGCGGATCTGCTGTCGGGGGTCCGTCTCGGTGAGACCCTGGGGTCGCCCATCTCGCTCGTGATCTGGAACAAGGACTCGGAGAACTGGACCACGGCGATGAGCGCGCTCCCGCCGGAGTCCGACGTCAATCCCAAGGCGCTACGCTCGCTGTACCTCCCGAGGCCGGGGCACGCCGACCTGGTCGGAGTGCTCAAGTACGATCGGCGCGACGCCCGCGACGTTCTCGAGAGAGCGAGCGCGCGCGAGACTGCGGCGCGCGTGGCGTGCGGCGCGATCGCCAAGCGGATGCTGGCCGAGGTGGGCGTCAAGGTCGGCAGCCACGTGGTGAGCATCGGGGACATCGCCGCTCAGCCGGCCGGGTCTCTGCCCGAGGACCTGAACGCCGCGGTGGACGGCGACGCGGTGCGCTGTCTCGATCCCGAGGCCTCCGCGCGTATGACCGCCGCGATCGATCGCGCGAAAGAGGACGGGGACACGCTGGGCGGTGTGTTCGAGGTCGTCGCGACGGGAGTCCCCGTGGGTCTGGGCAGCTACGTTTCGTGGGACACGAAGCTGGACGGCCGTCTCGCGGGCGCCATGATGTCCATCCAGGCGATCAAGGGCGTCGAGATCGGCCTCGGCTTCGAGGGCGCTCGCCGGCCGGGCTCGCAGGTGCACGACCCGATCGAGACCGCGCCCGACAAGCCGCGCACCGGATCGATCGGCCGCGCCTCGAATCGCGCGGGTGGGCTGGAGGGAGGAGTCACCACCGGCGAGCCGCTCGTGGTGCGCGGCGCGATGAAGCCGATCTCCACGCTGCGCCGCCGGCTTCCGTCGGTGGATCTGCGCGATGGCTCCGCGGCGGACGCGGCGTTCGAGCGGAGCGACGTGTGCGCGGTGCCCGCCGCCGGTGTGGTGGGCGAGGCGATGGTGGCCTTGGTGCTGGCCGACGCGCTGCTCGAGAAGTTCGGCGGTGACTCGATGGGCGAGCTCAAGCGGAACCTGGATGGGTACCTCGATTATCTGGGCCGTCGCGGCTTCGGCGAGCGGTGACGTCCTTGCTCGGGGAAGGAGTGGCACGCGTCGTGGAACCGGTAGGGGACAGCCCGGTCATTCGCCCGACGGCGAGACCCGGTTGGGAGCGCGTGGTGCTGGTCGGCTTCATGGGCAGCGGCAAGACGACGGTGGGCCGCCTTCTGGCCGCCCGCCTGGGTTGGACGTTCATCGATCTCGACGACGAGGTGGAGGCGGTCACGGGAACCAAGGTGGCAGAGCTGTTCCGCACCCGCGGTGAGGACGAGTTCCGCCGGCTCGAGGCGGAGGCGGGAGTCGCGGCGATGAGGAGGTCCCAGACCGTGATCGCTCCCGGCGGGGGATGGTCGCTCGCGGCGGGCCGGATGGAGAGCCTTCCCGAAGGCACCCTGACCGTGTGCCTCAGGGTCACGGCCGAGACCGCGGTGCGCAGGGCGACCCGTCACGGGATGGTCCGTCCTCTCCTGCTCGGACCGGATCCTGTTGCGAAGGCGAAGGCGCTGATCGATGAGCGCCAGTCCGTATACGCTCGTGCCCGACTGCAGCTCGACGCCGAGACCGCGTCACCCGCTGCGCTCGCGCAGGCGATTGCGTCCCAAATGGAACAGACGAAATGAGCCCCAAGGTCAAAGAGGGAAAGCGGCTCGTGATCGTCGAGTCCCCGGCGAAGGCCCGCACCATCCAGCGCTATCTCGGTCCCGGATACGACGTGGCGGCTTCGGTCGGACACGTTCGCGATCTGCCCCCGAAAGAGCTTGGGGTGGACGTCGAGAACGGGTTCGAGCCCAAGTACGTCACGATCCGCGGCAAGGCGACGATCCTCAAGGAGTTGAAGAAGAAGGCCAAGGACGTCGTCGCGGTGCTGCTCGCGACCGACCCCGACCGCGAGGGCGAGGCGATCGCGTACCACGTCGCCGAGCAGCTGGGCGACCCCAGGGACCAGGTGTTCTTTCGACGGGTCAAGTTCCACGAGATCACGCGCGACGCGGTGCGGACGGCGCTCGACAACGCCGAAGACCTCGACATGCACAAGGTCGAGGCACAGCAGGCCCGCCGCATTCTCGACCGCCTGGTCGGCTACCAGGTCAGCCCCTTCCTGTGGAAGCCGATCTTCCCGGGGCTGTCCGCCGGACGCGTTCAGACCGTGGCGCTTCGCATCATCTGGGAGCGCGAGGAAGAGATCCGCGCGTTCCTGTCCGAGGAGTACTGGTCCGTCACGGCGCACCTGTCGAAGGACGGCCAGGATTTCGACGCGAAGCTCCACCAGACCGACGCGAAGGCCGCGCATCTGGGCGGCGAGGCAGCCACGAACGCGGTGCTGGCGGACATCCAGGGCGCCGAGTTCCCGGTCGCCGACGTGAAGCGCAGGGAGCGCCGGAAGAATCCCGCCGCTCCGTTCACCACCTCCACGCTCCAGCAGGAAGCGGCGAAGCGGATGCGGTTCTCCGCGCGCCGCACGATGACGAACGCGCAGCGCCTGTACGAGGGAGTCGAGCTGGGCTCTCGCGGCCTGGTCGGGTTGATCACCTACATGCGAACCGACTCCACCCGGGTGGCGGGCACGGCGGTGGACCAAGCGCGTGGCTGGATCGCGAGCGAGATGGGCAAGCAGTTCGTGTCCGATGCCCCGAGGTACTGGACGGAGAAGCAGCAGAAGGGCGCGCAGGAAGCGCACGAAGCCATCCGTCCGACCGACGTGACGATCCATCCGACCGAGGCCGCCAGGTATCTCGAGGACGACCAGGCTCGTCTCTACGAGCTGATCTGGCTGCGCTTCGTGTCCGGCCAGATGGCCCCCGCGATCTACGACACCACGACCGCCGACTTCGACGTTCGCGGCAAGCAGAGCGGGCAGATCCACCGGTTCCGGTCAACGGGATCGGTCGTGCGGTTCGAGGGATTCACGAAGCTCTACATCGAGGCGTCGGAGAGCGGCGACCACAAGCGGCTCGACGACCTAGAGCCGCTGCCCTCGCTCGAGGTCGGCGACCGCTACGCCTGGGAGGTCGTCACGGCCGGCGCGGTCGGTCTCGTGCGCCAGGTGGAGCCGAAACAGCACTTCACGCAGCCGCCACCGCGCTACAGTGAATCCAGCCTCGTGAAGGCGCTCGAGGAGAAGGGGATCGGTCGGCCGTCCACGTACGCGCAGATCATCTCCACCATCCAGGACCGCAACTACGTGGACCTGGAGGATCGGCGCTTCCATCCGACCGGTCTCGGCGAGGTGGTGGTCAAGCTCCTGGTGAAGGTCTTCCCCGACATCTTCGAGGTTGACTTCACCTCGCAGATGGAGAAGCAGCTCGACCAGGTCGAGGAGGGCGAGGTCGAGTGGCGGCAGCTGCTCGAGCGCTTCTATCCGCGGCTGCGCGAGCGGCTCGCGAGCGGCGAGGCCCGCTCCGACGAGATCGTGCGCGAGATCCTCGCCGCCGACGGCGAGGAGTGCGAGAAGTGCGGCAAGCCGATGCAGGTGCGCTTCAACCGGTTGGGCAGCTTCCTCGGCTGCACCGGATACCCGGAGTGCAAGAACACACGCTCGCTCGATCAGGGCCGGCCCACCGACAAGGAGCTGGGGAAGGATCCGAACGACGGAAGGCCGATCCTCCTGAAGCAGGGTCCCTACGGGCCGTATGTGGAACGGCCCACCCAGGAAGAGGGGGAGAAGCCGGAGCGGACCAGCCTCCCCGTCGGTCGGAAGCCCGCCGACGTGGACCTGGCCTACGCGCTCAAGCTGCTCTCGCTCCCCCGACGGCTCGGGGACGACCCGACCTCGGGCGAGGAGGTCGTGGCCGGGCTTGGCCGGTTCGGACCCTACGTGCGGCGCGGCAAGCTGTTCGCGAACCTGCGCACCGAGGACGAGCTGTTCGGGGTCGGGCTCGACGAAGCTGTCTCGCGCCTCAATCTCAAGCAGTCGGGCGGGAAGTCCGTCCTGAAGGAGCTCGGGCCTCACCCGGAGAGCGGGAAGGACGTCCAGGTACTCTCCGGCCGCTATGGTCCGTACGTGAGCGACGGCGAGGTGAATGCCACCATCCCCAAGGACACGAATCCGCTCGAAGTCAGCATGGACGAGGCGGTCGATCTGCTGCGCGAGCGCGCGGCGAAGAGCGGCGGCAAGCCGAGCCGCCGGCCGATGGATGGTCGCAGGGGGGCCAAGGGGACGAAGGGCGCCAAGAAGGGCAAGAAGGGAAGGAAGAAGAAGACCGTCCCCGAGGATGATGAAGAGGAAGGTGGCTGAGGGCCCCGGTCCCGACTGCGTCACCGTCGTGGGGGGCGGCCTGGCCGGCTGCGAAGCCGCCCTCCAGCTGGCCGAGCGCGGGCGCCGCGTCCGCCTCATCGAGATGCGCCCCGTGCGGGCCACCCCGGCCCACCGCACCGATCGGCTGGGCGAGTTGGTGTGCACGAACTCGTTCAAGTCCGAAGACCCCACCAACGCGCACGGTCAGCTCAAGCGCGAGATGAGAGCGCTGGGCTCGGTCCTGCTCTCCTCGGCCGACGCCACCAAAGTCCTGGCCGGATCGGCCCTCGCGGTGGACCGTGCCCTGTTCGCCGAGACGATGAGCGTCGCGGTCGCGGGACATCCCGACATCGAGCTCGTGCGCGAGGAGGTCTCCGAGCTTCCGGCCGGACCCACGGTGGTCGCGACCGGCCCGCTCACCTCGGACGCGCTCACCGCTTCGATCCAGGCGGCGCTCGGCGACGGCGGGCTCGCGTTCTTCGACGCGATCGCGCCGGTGGTGCACCGGGACTCGCTCGACGACGGGATCGTCTTCGCGGCGGGCCGCTTCGACGAGTCGGCGGACTACCTCAACTGTCCGATGAGCAAGGAGGAGTACGGCGCGTTCATCGACGCGCTGCGCGCCGCGGACGTCTATCCCGGGCACGACTGGGAGAACGTTCCGTTCTTCGAGGGCTGTCTTCCGATCGAGGTGATGGCGGAGCGCGGCGTCGAGACCCTTCGCTTCGGTCCCATGAAGCCGATCGGCCTGACCGATCCGCGCACGGGCCGTCGGCCCTGGGCCGTGGTCCAGCTGCGGCGCGAGGACCGCGCGGGCCAGATGTGGAACATGGTGGGCTTCCAGACCCGGCTGAAGACCGCCGAGCAGGGGCGTGTGTTTCGCTCGATTCCCGGGCTCGCGAACGCCGAGTTCCTGCGCTGGGGCTCGATCCACCGCAACAGCTACCTGAACTTTCCCGAGCGCCTCACGCCCCACGGCTCGCTCCCCGCACGGCCGGATCTGATCTTCGCGGGCCAGCTGACCGGGGTTGAGGGCTACACCGAGTCCGCGGCGTCCGGGATCGTGGCCGGGATCAACCTCGACCGCGTGGTCGCGGGGCTTCCCCCGACGCTGCCGCCGGCCACGACGATGATCGGCGCGCTCTTCCGCTACCTGCGCGAGAGTCCGCCGGGGCGCTTCCAGCCGATGAACTCGAATTGGGGCCTGCTCGATCCGCTCCCCGATGCGCCCCGCGACAAGCAGAAGAAGCGCGAGCGGCTCGCCGAGCGGGCGCAGGCTGATCTGCTGGCGTGGGTCGAGGAGCACGGCATCGCCCGTCGGTCCGTCCCCGCCGGAGTGAAGGGCTGACCCGGGTGGTTAAGCTCGCGTCGGCGTCGAAGGAAGCGGGCTCCGCGGACGCCCATGCCGCTGCCTTTCTCCGCCACCTGTCCGACCAGCGGCAGCTCTCGCCCAACACCGTTGCGGCCTACGGGAAGGATCTCGACGATCTGCGCGAGTTCCTCACCGGCTACCTCGGAACCGCGGAGTGGGGCTGGGAGCAGGTGGACCGCCTGACGCTCCGCGCTTTTCTGGGCTGGTGCGCGCGCAAGCGGCTGTCCCGCCGCACGGTCGCGCGGAAGCTCTCGACCACGCGGGGTTTCTTCCGGTATCTCCATCTCGAGGACGTGCTCGACGCGAATCCCACCCGCGCGGTGCGCTCGCCCCGCCCAGAGCGGAGGCTTCCCGGCCATCTCGGTGCCGGTGAGGTGGGGTCGCTCTTCCGCGTGGCCGAGGCGGGAGCGGCGGAGAACACGCTCGCGGGCACCCGCGCCCTCGTGATCCTCGAGCTCCTCTACGGGAGCGGGCTCCGTCTGGCCGAGCTGCACGGGCTGGACATGACCGGGCTGGATCTGGTGGGAGACCAGGCGAGGGTGCGGGGGAAGGGGCGGAAGGAGAGGATCGTTCCGCTGACGAAGGCCGCCGTCACCGCCGTGCGCCGCTACGAGCCCCGCCGTTCCGAAGCGCTCGCATCGGACACTCCGTCGGGCGACCGGCGCGCGCTTCTCCTCTCCAATCGGGGGAGGCGTCTGTCGCGCCGTTCCATCCAGAAGACCGTCCAGGCCCACCTTGAGGTCGCCGCGGAGAGCCAGGGCCTCTCGGTGCACTCGCTGCGCCACAGCTTCGCCACCCATCTGCTCGACGCGGGGGCGGATCTGATGGCGGTCAAGGAGTTGCTCGGCCACGTTTCACTATCGACGACGCGCATCTACACGCACACGTCCCGGGAGCGTCTCAAGCAGGTGTACAAGGACGCGCATCCGAGGGCATGACTCCCATCGTCCCGGTGATCCTCCGTCTGATCTCCGTCCTGGCGGGGATCCATTCCGCAGCCTTCCTCTGGGCGATGGTCGCGACCCGGTCGAGCGGTCTGGTGGTGATCCTGCTCGGCGTGTTCGGCGTGGTGAGCGCCGCCGCCGCATCGTACGGGATCTGGAAGCTCGAGGGCTGGGCGATGCGCGCGCTGCTCTGCTGGGCGTTCGCCGCACCCCTCTTCGCCGTCACGCTTTTCGCCGCGCTCTATCCCGGTGGCGTGGGGTCCAGCGCGTGGCGGACGGTGCTCCAGGCGTCGCTGATGTGGCTCGTCTTCATGGGCAGCGCCGCGTGGCAGCTGCGAAGCGTCACCCGGGGTCGGACGCACCGGTAGCTCCTCAGGGCTGTGCCATTTTGGCTGAAAACCCCCCAGTGTTATCCTATTAGGCTCCGGCGCCGGTCAGGCGCCCAGTCTCGAGAGCGGAGCAGATCCGAGTGGCGCAGCAGATTCGGTCTACGACCGTAGTTGCAGTACGAAAGGATGGGAATACAGCGGTCGGGGCCGACGGGCAGGTGACGATGGGGGAGATCGTGGTGAAGACCACGGCCCTCAAGGTTCGCGAGCTGCGCGGGGGTCAGATCCTGGCCGGTTTCGCAGGCGCGGTGGCCGACGCCTTCACGCTGTTCGAGAAGCTCGAAGAGAAGCTCGAGCGCTACCCGGGCAACCTCACCCGTTCGCTGGTCGAGCTCGCCAAGGATTGGCGCACCGACCGGTATCTGCGCCGCCTGAACGCCCTCCTCGTCGTGGCCGACAAGGATCACGTCTTCATGGTGAGCGGCGAGGGCGACGTCATCCAGCCCGACGACGACGTCGTGGCGATCGGCTCCGGCGGTCCCTACGCCCTCGCGGCCGCGCGCGCTCTCCGCACGCATTCCACTCTCGACGCCGCCGGTATCGTGCGTGAATCCCTCATGATCGCGGGCGAGATCTGCATCTACAGCAACCAGGAGATCAAGGTTCTGGAGCTCAAGGGGGGCAAGCAATGAGCAGTCTTCCGGCCCCGGCCGACCCGACTCCGCCCGAGTCCGCGCCCGATGGAACGGCTCCGCAGGCCTGGCTCGAGGAGCTCACGCCGCGCCAGATCGTCGCCGAGTTGGACAAGTACATCGTCGGCCAGGACAACGCGAAGAAGGCGGTCGCGATCGCGCTGCGCAACCGGTGGCGCCGTCAGCGGGTGGCCGACGATCTCCGCGACGAGATCATGCCGAACAACCTCATCCTGATCGGACCGACCGGGGTGGGAAAGACCGAGATCGCGCGGCGCCTGGCGCGGCTCGCGGGTGCGCCCTTCGTGAAGGTCGAGGCGTCCAAGTTCACCGAGGTCGGCTACGTGGGCCGCGACGTCGAGTCGATGGTCCGCGACCTGGTTGACGTGGCGGTCAACATGGTGCGCGCCGAGCGCGAGGACGACGTCGCCGAGGTGGCCGACGCGCGCGTCGAGGATCGCCTGCTCGACCTGCTGCTGCCGGCTTCTGCCGAGGGCGGTGAGGACGCGGAGAAGGGGAAGGATCCGGAGGCCAAGGTCAAGGAGGAGCCGCGCACCCACCAGCTGTTCGTGGCCGGCCCGACCGGCGTCGAGCCGCGGCCCCTCGCTTCGGACATCCCAGATCTGCCCGGTCGCCGCTCCCGCACGCGCGAGAAGCTCCGCGCGCTCCTGCGCGACGGAAAGCTGGAGGACCGCGAGGTCGAGGTGGAGATCACCCAGACCTCCAACCTCGAAGGAATGATGGTCCCCATGGGGGGCATGGAGGGGATGGACTACAACTTCACCGAAATGCTCCAGGACATGCTGCCGAAGAAGACCAAGCGCAGGAAGGTCTCGGTGGCCGAGGCGCGCCGCATCCTGTTCCAGGACGAGCTCGACCGGCTCGTGGACATGGACGAGGTGGTGAACGAGGCGCTCGAGCGGACCGAGGACATGGGGATGATCTTCCTCGACGAGATCGACAAGATCGCCGGGGAGAGGGGTGGGGTGGGCCCCGACGTGAGCCGCGAGGGCGTGCAGCGCGACCTGCTGCCCATCGTCGAGGGGTCCACGGTCACGACCAAGTACGGGGTGGTCCGCACCGACCACGTGCTCTTCATCGCCGCGGGCGCGTTCCACGTCTCGCGCCCGAGCGACCTGATCCCCGAGTTGCAGGGCCGCTTCCCGATCAGGGTGGAGCTGACGTCGCTCACCGAGAAGGACTTCGTCCGCATCCTGAAGGAGCCCGAGAACGCGCTGCTCAAGCAGTACACGGCGCTCGTGGCCACCGAGGGCGCGACGCTCGTGTTCGAGGACGACGGGGTGGACGAGATCGCACGCATCGCGATGCAGCTGAACGAGCGCATGGAGAACATCGGCGCGCGGCGGCTCCAGACCGTGATGACCACGCTGCTCGAGGAGGCGTTGTTCGAGCTGCCCGAGTGGGGAGCCAAGGCGCTCCGCGTGGACAAGGAGTTCGTCCGGCTGCACCTCGAGGCGATCGTGGAGGACGAAGACCTGAGGCGCTACATCCTGTGAGCCCCAGGACCACGACGCCCGACGCGGGCCCCCCGCCGGTGGCGGCGCCCCGTGAGGACGGGAGACCGGCCAAGCGCGACTTTCTCGAGATCCCCGATCTCTCGCGCGAGGAGCTGGTCGGCCTGCTCGCGCGCGCGGCTCGGCTCAAGAGCGGCGAGGAGCGCGGCCGTCCGCTCGAGGGAAAGACTCTCGCGATGATCTTCCGGAAGAGCTCGACGCGCACGCGCTTGTCGTTCGAGGTCGGGATGTACCAGCTGGGTGGCCACGCGATCTTCTTGTCCGATCGCGAGATCCAGCTCGGGCGCGGCGAGACGGTTCCCGACACGGCCCGGGTGATGTCCCGGTTCGTGGACGCGATCATGCTCCGGACCTACGCGCACGAGGAGATCGTGGAGCTGGCGCGTCACGCCACCGTTCCGGTGATCAACGGCCTGTCCGACCTCCTCCATCCCTGCCAGGTGCTGGCCGACCTGCAGACCGTCCAGGAGGAGTTCGGGGCGGAGCTCGCCGGGCGGCGCGTGGCGTGGATCGGAGACGGCAACAACATGGCCAACTCCTGGATCAACGCCGCCTATCGTCTCGGTCTCGAGCTGCGTCTGGCCTGCCCGAAGGGCTACGAGCCGGATCCGCGCATTCTGAAGCGCGCCCAGGCCGTCGCCGACGTAAAGGTGGTGCGCGATCCGCGCGAGGCGGCCGAGGGCGCCCAGGTCGTCACGACGGACGTATGGGCCTCGATGGGCCAGGAGGACGAGAGCGAAGTGCGGGCGAAGGCGTTCAATGGGTTCGTGGTGGACGGCGCGCTCATGAAGCGCGCCGCGAAGGACGCCATCTTCCTGCACTGCCTGCCGGCGCACCGCGGGGAAGAGGTCACCGCCGAGGTGATCGACGGCCCGCGCTCGCGCGTCTTCGAGGAGGCCGAGAACCGGCTGCACGTCCAGAAGTCGCTCCTGGTCGAGCTGATGGGAGGCCGGCCGGGGCGCGGAAAGCGCTGATGGAGGACACCCTCCGCAAGACCCCACTCCATGCCGCACACGTGGAGTTGGGCGCCAAGATGGTTCCGTTCGCCGGCTACGAGATGCCGGTGCAGTATCCCTCGGGCATCACCGCCGAGCACCGCTCGGTGCGCGAGGCCGCGGGGCTGTTCGACGTCTCCCACATGGGCGAGTTCCACGTCCAGGGCTCCGCCGCGCTCGACCTGATCCAGCGCGTCACGATCAACGACGCCTCGGTGATCGAAGTCGGGCAGGCGCAGTACTCGGCCATGTGCCGGCCGGACGGCGGCATCATCGACGATCTCCTCGTCTACCGCTTCCGGGACCGCTGGATGCTGGTGGTGAACGCGTCCAACCGGGACAAGGATTGGGAGTGGGTGGCGGGCCACGCCGAGGGGCTCGACGTCCGGCTCGAGGACCGCTCCGACGAGACGGCCCTCCTGGCGCTGCAGGGTCCCAAGGCACGGGCGATCCTCGCGGAGCTCACCGAGGTCGATGTCGAGGCCATCGGCTACTACCGGTTCACCGAGGGCCGCGTGGTCGGACGCGAAGCCGTGATCGCCGGCACGGGCTACACCGGGGAGGACGGCTTCGAGCTGTATCTGCGCGCCACCGACGCGATGGAGGTCTGGGGGGCGTTGCTCGACGACGGGTTCACCGCCGGGCTCAGGCCCGCGGGGCTCGGCGCGCGCGATTCGCTCCGGCTCGAGATGGGCTACGCGCTCTACGGCAACGACCTGGACGAAGCCCACACCCCGCTCGAGGCGGGGCTGGGGTGGATCACGAAGCTGGGGAAAGGCGACTTCGTGGGGCGCGACGCGCTGGTGCGGCAGAAGGATGAGGGGATCGAGCGCCGGTTGGTCGGGATGAAGCTGCTCGAGAAGGGCTTTCCCCGGCCCGGATACGAGGTGGTCGAGGGCGGCAGCCCGGTCGGGATCGTCACGTCGGGCACCGTGAGCCCATCCCTGGGCATCGGCGTCGCGATGGGATGGGTACCCTCCCGCCTCGCCGCGCCGGGAACGCGCCTCGAGCTCAGCCTCCGCGGGAAGCCCGCGGCGGCCGAGGTGGTGCGGCCCCCGTTCTACACCTCCGGCTCCATTCGCCGATGAGCGAGCTGCGCGTGGCGCTCCTGACCGTGAGCGACGCCTGCTCGAAGGGTGAGCGCGAGGACAAGAGTGGGGACGCGGTGGTGGCCTGGTGCGGCCAGGCGGGCCACCGTCTCATCGCGCGCGCGCTCGTCCCCGACGAGACGCATCGCATCACCCCGCTCCTTCTCTCGTGGGCCGACGGCGGCGAGGTGGACCTCGTCCTCACGACCGGTGGCACCGGCTTCGGTCCGCGCGACGTCACCCCGGAGGCGACCCGTCCCGCGCTCAAGCGGGAGGCGCCCGGCCTGGCCGAGCTACTGCGCCGACGAGGTGAGAGCAGCACTCCGTTCGCCGTCCTTTCCCGGGGCCTCGCAGGCTGCCGGGGGGCCACGCTGATCGTGAACCTGCCCGGCAGCCCCGGCGGAGTCCGCGACGGGCTCGCGGTGTTGGATCCGCTGGTGGGACACGCGGTGCGTCTCCTCCGCGGCGAGTCTCCCTCGCACGACCCGGGAGCCACCCCGTGAGCACGATCCTGATCTCGACGCACAACCTTCCGACCGCTGGCCGGCTCCGCGAGGCGTTCCGCGGGAAGGGCCAGCGCGTGGACCTGATCACGCCGTCCGAGAATCTCGCCGACGCGAACGATCCCGTGCTCCTCGTGATCACGGCCGGGGCGCAGCAGGCGGGCGCGCTCGTGCGCCAGGCCGGGGGGATGGACCTTCCGGTCCTGACCGTTTCGCCCGACCGTGGGGCCGCGCTGCCGACGCCCGGGATCCCCGAGGCGTTCGGGCCCGACGCGTCCCCGGAAGAGGTCGCGCTGGTGGGCCGGCGCATCGTCGAGCGGCGTCGTCTCCAGAAGGAGACCGGCATCATCGGTGAGACCGAGGCGATGCACGAGGTGCTGGAGCGCGTGGTGCAGATCGCTCCAGTCGCCTCCACGGTCCTGATCACCGGCGAGTCCGGAACCGGCAAGGAGCTGGTGGCGCGGGGCCTCCACCTCCTGTCTCCGCGGCGGCACAAGCGCTTCATCGCGGTGAACGTCGCGGCGCTTCCGGACACCCTGCTCGAGAGCGAGCTGTTCGGGCACGAGAAGGGCGCGTTCACCGGCGCGATCGATTCGCGCCGCGGCCTTTTCGAGCTGGCCCACGGCGGCACCATCTTCCTGGACGAGATCGGCGAAATGCCGCTCGCCACGCAGACCAAGCTCCTGCGCGTGCTCGAGCAGCGTGAGTTCCTGCGCGTCGGCGGGGAAGATTCGATCCACGTGGACGTGCGCATCCTCACGGCCACCAATCAGGATCTTCGCCAGCTGGTCGCGATGAAGGAGTTCCGGAGGGATCTCTACTACCGACTCAACGTCCTGAGCATCGATCTGCCGGCGCTGCGCGAGCGCCGGGACGACATCCCCCTCCTCGTGCGCGAGTTCGTGCGCGAGGCGAGCGAGCGCAACGACCGGCCGTTCCCCGGGATCACGCCCGCGGCGATGGAGATCCTGAAGGCGCACCATTGGCCCGGGAACGTGCGCGAGCTCAAGAACCTCGTGGAGAGCATGGTCGTGCTCTCCCCGGGACGCGAGATCCTCCCCGCCGACATTCCGCCCGAGGTGCGCGGGATCGGCAGGGCGCTGGTGCCCTCGCTGGTGTCGGATTCGGTCATGCGGGAAGGGGATGGGGGCCTCAGGCCGCAGCTCGAGTTCATCTTCCGCACGCTGGTCGAAATGCGGGTGGACATGGACGACCTGCGGCGCGAGTTCGAGACCTATCGCGAGAACATTCCCACACGCTCGATGTCCACCACGATTCCGGGTGTCGAAATCCACATCCCGGCGGCCTCGGAGGCTCCGGCCGCGGAGGTGAACGGCCAGGCGCTCCCGCCGGAGGAGCACGGCGTGGTGGTCTACCGGAGCGGAATGAAGATGGACGACATGGAGAAGGCGGCCATCATGGCCGCGCTCCAGGAAGAGGGAGGGAATCGGCGGCGCGCCGCGGAGGTGCTGGGGATCGGAGAGCGGACGCTGTACCGGAAGATCAAGCAGTACGGGCTCGAGGTGTAGCCGGACCTTCCAGCCCTATCGTCCTCCCAGCCCCGCTCTCGCTCTCGCCCGCCCCCTCTCGACCTCCAGCCTCCTCAGGATCGCGTCCCAGCCCGCCGCGACGTCGTTGCTGTACTCGATGGTGAGCGGCTGCTCCAGATCCACCTCGTCCGTGAACGCGTACACCGCGAGCTGGGCTCTCTCCTGCTCGAGGCGCTCCTCCCCCCATCCCTGAGTGAGGGGCCGGATGACGAGCGGCCGCTGGCGGTGGCCCCGGTTTTCGATCTGGACGTCCTGGGGATGGAACGCCGCTCCCGGGGTCTGGCTGAAGAACGAGACAAGAAACAAGGAAGGAGTCGCTGCGCCGGTCTGACGGACGACCTCCGCCCGGTGCACCGACGAGAGGGACGAGAGCCGCGACCAGGTGTCGGGCGCGGTGAGCCGGATCACCCACTCCTCGAGCGGCGTCACCTTGAGGATGACGCTGTCCGAGCGGAGGGTCAGTGTGATCTCGTCCTGCAGCATGCTGCCGTTCCCGCCCGGGACGAGCAGCTCCTCCTCGCGATCGGTGCCTCCCGCCGGTCTGGCCACCGCCAGCCCGGGCGCGGCGGCGCAGCCATGGAGCAGGAGCGCGAGCAGTGCGGCCGCGGCGAGCCGGCCCGCGCGAGCGGCCAGCGGCCGGGTGTGCATCCGGTCAGCTGTTCGCGGCTTCCGCACCGAGGAGTGTTTCGATGGAATCGAGGAGGTCATCGCGGCCTTCGCCCGTGTGCGAGGAAAACGGGATCAGCTGCTCCAGGTCCACGCCCAGGTCGTTCTGGATGCGGGCCAGCTTCTCCTCGCGCTCGCTCTTCTTGAGCTTGTCCATCTTGGTAGCGACCACCACCGCGGGGACGCCGATCCCGGCGAGATAGTCCATCAGATCCCGGTCGCCCTGGGTGGGGTTGTGGCGCGCGTCCACGAGATGCACCACGCCGCGCAGCATCGGGCTCCGTGAGAGGTACCCCTCGATCAGCTTCTTCCACTCCCCGTGCACGGGCTCGGGCACGCGGGCGTAGCCGTAGCCGGGCAGATCCACCAAGAAGAAGCGGTCGTTCACCCGGTAGAAGTTGAGGGCTCGCGTCTTTCCGGGCGTGGCGGACACCTTGGCGATCTTGTGCCGCGTGCGTCGCAGGAGGACGTTGATGAGCGAGGACTTGCCCACGTTCGACCGCCCGGAGAAGGCGACCTCGGGGAGCTTTGCCGGAGGGGCCTGGGTCGGGGTGGCGAC
>CAMCNM010000011.1 GCA_945876015.1 Gemmatimonas phototrophica | reverse complement strand
CGATGGGCCGCGACATGGCCTGGATCCGAATCGAGCGCTACTACGAGGAGATCGACGCCTACGAGGCCGGCCCGCTCGACGTGCGCATGCTGCCGATGCTATGTCAGCACTGCGGCAACGCGCCCTGCGAGCCGGTCTGCCCGGTGTTCGCCTCCTATCACACGCCCGAGGGGCTCAACGCGCAGGTCTACAACCGTTGCGTCGGGACCCGGTACTGCGCGAACAACTGCCCATACAAGGTCCGCGTGTTCAACTGGTTCCGGTACACGGACGTGCCGGAGCCGATGAACTGGCAGTACAACCCGGACGTGACGGTCCGCGCCAACGGCGTGATGGAGAAGTGCAGCTTCTGCGTGCAGCGCATCCGCGAGGTGCAGAACAAGGCCGCGCTCGAGCAGGGCCGCGCGGTGGTGGACGGCGAAGTCGTCCCAGCCTGCCAGCAGAGCTGCCCGGCGGAAGCGATCGTTTTCGGCAACACGCGCGATCCGCAGTCGCGGGTCTCGCAGGTGGTCGCGAGCGAGCGCACCTACCGCGTGCTCGAGGAGATCAACACGCAGCCGGCGGTCCAATACCTGAAAAAGGTCACGTTCCACGCCGTCGAGAGTGAGCTGGCACATTAGATGACGACAGCGACTGAAGTGGCAGCGCGCGGAACGTCCACCCATCCGGACATCCATCGGCACAGCGACGTCAACCGCGACGTACTGGCGATCCTCACCAGGCCCGGCATCGGGTGGTGGGGGTTGTTCGCCTTCGCGGCGTTCGGCGTGGCAGTCCTGTTCACCGCCTGGGGCGCCCTGATCGTGAAGGGATTCGGCCTCACCGGCCTGACCAGCCCGGCCGGCTGGGGATGGGACATCACGACCTTCGTCTTCTGGGTCGGCATCGCGCACTCGGGAACGCTGATTTCGGCGATCCTGTTCCTGTTCCGAGCGCCCTGGCGCCAGTCGGTCTACCGCATCGCCGAGGCGATGACCGTATTCGCGGTGATGACCGCCGGGCTCTTCCCGCTGCTGCACCTCGGCCGTGGCTGGCTCGCCTACTGGCTCTTCCCGTACCCGAACAGCCGGTTCCTCTGGCCGAACTTCCGGTCACCGCTGGTCTGGGACGTGTTCGCGGTGACGACCTACTTCACGGTCTCGGCCACGTTCTTCTACCTGGGCTGCATTCCGGACATCGCCTCCGCGCGCGAAGCGGCGACCGGCCTCCGGAAGAAGCTGTACCAGGTGATCAGCCTCGGATGGCGCGGCACCGACAACGAGTGGCACCACTTCAGCAAGGCGTACATCTACCTCGCCGCCCTGGCCACCCCGCTCGTGCTCTCCGTGCACTCGGTCGTGTCCTGGGACTTCGCGATGGCGATCGTGCCCGGATGGCACGCGACGATCTTCGCGCCCTACTTCGTGGCCGGGGCCATCTTCTCCGGGGTGGCGATGGTGATCACCCTGAGCGTCGTGATGAGGAAGCTCTTCCACCTGGAAGCCTACCTCACGCCGAAGCACTTCGACGCGCTCGCCAAGCTGATCATGCTGACCGGACTGATCGTCCTCTACGCCTACCTGACCGAGTTCTTCATGGCCTGGTACAGCGGCGAAGAGGTCGAGAAGACGGTGTTCTGGAACCGCCTGTTCGGATCCTACTGGTGGGCGACCTGGACGATGCTCGTGTGCAACGGGTTCGTCCCGATCATGCTCTGGTTCCAGCGCGTGCGGCGCTCGATTCCGGCCCTGTTCGTGATCTCGATCTTCATCAACATCGGCATGTGGTTCGAGCGCTTCGTGATCATCGTGACGTCGCTGACGCACGAGTACGAACCGTTCGCCTGGGGTGTCTACCGACCCACCATGGTCGAGATGGCGATCCTGTTCGGCAGCTTTTGTTGGTTCGGCTTCTGGTTCCTGCTCTTCACCCGGCTGCTGCCCCCGGTGGCGATCGCAGAGCTGAAGGAAGTCATCCCGGCACCGATGAAGCGGAAGCACGGAGGCGCCCACCATGGCTGAGAAGACCCCCGGTATCCTGGCGTCATTCGAGTTCCTGGACTCGACCGTGGACGCGATCCACGATCTGAGGAAGGCCGGCTTCAAGGGACTCCGGGCCTACACGCCCTATCCCGAGCACCACATCGAGGAGGCGCTCGGGCACGGTGAGAGCCCGGTGCGCGTCTGGACCCTGGTCGGCGGCCTCACGGGCACGGCGACCGGGTTCGCGTTCACGATCTTCACTTCGATGGATTGGCCGCTGGTGACCGGCGGGAAGCCGATCATCGCGATTCCCGCCTACGTCGTGATCGCGTTCGAATCGACCATCCTGTTCGGCGCGCTGTCCACGCTGATCGGCCTCTTCGTCCTGAGCCGGCTCCCCCACATAAAGCCCATGATCGTCTACGATCCCGAGTTCGTCTCGGGTCGCTACGGCATCTTCGTCGCCGCCGAGGGTGGCAAGCTCGACGAAGCGCGCCGCATCCTGCAGAAGCACGAGCCCAAGCTGCTCACCGAGGATCGGGAGGGCGCACATGCCATGTGACCCGAAGGTCCGGCCAGGCACGGCCTGGCGCTCCGCCGGTCGCGCCGCGCTCCTCCTCGCGCTGGTCGTCCCAGCCGCTTGCGAGCCCATGGACACGGCGATCCAGCAGGTGTTCGGGCGCAGCATGCGCAGCCAGGTGTCGTTCGACCCCTACGAGAACCCGCTCATGCCGGCTGAGGGCTCGGTCTCGTTCGCCTCGGGCAACTATCCGCGTGGCGCGGGACAGGTGAATCTCGGCGAGGCGTCCGGGCTCGTTCAGGACGTGCCGCATTTCACCTCCGCCGACATGGCGACCGGTGAGATCGCCAACACGATCGTGAATCCCGTTCCGGCCGACGCGGCCTCGCTCGCGCGCGGTGAAGAGATGTTCACGCGCATGTGCGGGGTGTGCCACGGCCCCGCGGGAGATCCTTCCCAGGCGCCGATTCTGCCGAAGCTGCCCGCGATGGTGGCGTTCCCGCTGGCGAACGGCCTCGCGGTGACCCGGAGCGACGGATACATCTACGGAATGATCGCCGTCGGACGCGGCATCATGCCTCCCTACGGACACCAGATCTCCTACTACGACCGCTGGAACATCGTGAACTACGTGCGCGTTCTGCAGCAGCGGGCGGCGGGCGGTGCAGCCGCGCCCGCGGCCGCACCGAGTACCACGCCAGCGGTCGGGAACTAGGACCATGTCCCACATCCACATTCCCGACGACATCCCGGTCCGCTACCTCGAGCGGTCGAAGACCGGCAACCTGATCGCGACCGCCCTCGTGGTGGTCGGCCTCGCCGCGTTCGTGATCGCGCTGGTGACGAACTCGCACCTGGCCTGGATCAGCTGGGTCTCGAACTGGCTGTTCTTCACCAGCATTGCCGCGGGTGCCGTACTGTTCAACGTCGCCACGACGATCACGAAAGCGAAGTGGAACTGGTCCACCAAGCGGGTCACGCTCGCGTTCGCGGCCTATCTGCCGTTCGCGTTCCTGACCCTTTTGCCGATGCTCGGCATCGGGGGCGAGTTCTTCCCCTGGGTCGAGGAGATGGCTCACGACCCGATCCTGCAGAGGAAGCAGGCGTACCTGAACCTGCCCTTCCTGGTCGCGCGCAACGTGGTGGGAGCGGCCGTGCTGTTCGGCCTGCTGCTCTACTTCGCCTATCTCACGCTGCGCCCCGACATGGACCTGACCCGTGCCGCCGCAAACGACGATCCGGGTCGCAGCCGGTGGCGCGAGCGGCTCACGGCGGGCTGGACGGGTCAGGAAGCGGAGGAAGTGCGGAGCTGGCACCGCCTGCAGAAGATCTCGCCGGTCGTCGTGATGGCCTACGCGGTCGTGATGAGCATGTTCGCGATCGACTGGGCCATGTCGCTCGAGCCGCATTGGCTGAGCACGCTGTTCGGTGGGTGGTTCTTCATGGGCGCGTTCTGGGGCGGTATCGCCGTCACGGCCGTCACCGTGACCACGCTGATTCCGCTCCACCCGGACTGGCGCGAATCGATGGGCCTCCAGCAGCGTCACGACCTCGGCAAGCTTGCGTTTGGCTTCACCGTGTTCTGGACCTACCTGTTCTGGTCCCAGTACATCGTGATCTGGTACGGAAAGCTGCCGTGGGAGCAGGCTTGGATGATCCGGCGCGCCGGTGCGCCCTGGGGCGGCCTCAGCGCGCTCACGATCGTGCTCTGCTTCGTGATCCCGTTCGCCGGGCTGCTCGGCAAGCGGTCCAAGATGATGCCCGGCACGCTCAGGCTGTTCACCGGAGTGATCCTGGTCGGCCTCTGGCTCGAGCGCTACATGCTAGTCGCGCCGTCACTGCACCGTGAAGGCGATCCGACGTTCTACCTCCTCCATCCGCTCATCGCCTGCCTGTTCGCGGGGCTGATGTTCGGAAGCGTACGTTGGTTCCTGGCCACCTTCCCGGTGATCCAGGTCTGGCAGGCGCCGGAGCCGGCAGAGATGTTCGAGTCGGAGCGAGCCCTTCCCGGCGCAACGACTCACCAGGCTCACCGCTGACGGATCGGCGGAACCACGTCGGGTGTAGTTACTGGTGCCCCTCGACGGTCCCGTATAGGTCTTGAACCGCGGCGGCTCCCCGCTCGCCTTCCGACTCCGAGATCTTGAGCCAGAAAACCCCTGACCGCTCGCGCGCTGATCACTTCACGCGGATGCTGCGCCCCTATTGGGGTGCGGACACCCGCCGCAGCGTGATCCAGTTGCTCGCGTCGGCGATCCCGTTCTTCGTGCTCTGGTACGCCATGCTCCGGAGCCTGGAGATCGGATACTGGCTCACCCTGCTGCTGACGATCCCGACCGCCGGCTTCCTGATGCGGCTGTTCATGATCCAGCACGACTGTGGGCACGGCTCGTTCTTCAATTCCCGGGCGGCGCGCGACGGGGTCGGGTTCTGCATCGGCGTCATGACGCTGGTCCCCTATGATTATTGGCGGCGGACCCACGCGTATCACCACGCCAACTCGGGCAACCTCGACTTCCGAGGCTTCGGCGACATCATCACCCTCACGGTGGCCGAGTACGAAGCGCTCGGCCGGGTCGGCAGGATCAAGTATCGGCTCTATCGTCACCCGTTCATCCTGTTCCTGATCGGCCCCGCCTTCCACTTCCTGATCAAGCATCGCTATCCCTGGGACATCCCCCGGGATTGGACACAGGCCTGGCGCAGCGTGTGGCGGACCAACGCCGCGATCGCCGGCATCCTGGTCCTCATGGCGCTGACGATCGGTTTCAAGCGCTTCGTGCTTGTGCAGGCCCCGCTCACCCTCGTGACCTGCTCGCTGGGCGTGTGGCTGTTCTACGTGCAGCACCAGTACGAGGACACGTACTGGTTCCGGAAGGAGAAGTGGGACTTATTCGACGCCGCACTCCAGGGCAGCTCCTATCTGGTCCTTCCGAGGCCGCTGCAATGGATCACCGCGAACATCGGGATCCACCATGTGCACCACCTGAGCAGCCGGATCCCGAACTACCGGCTGCAGGAGGTCATGGATGCCAATCCCGAGCTCCAGACCGTCACACGCGTGACGATGCGGGACAGCCTGCGCCTGATCCGGCTGAGCCTCTGGGACGAGGAATCGGACCAGCTCATCGGGTTCCGGGACCTGCGCAGGCGGAGATACGCCGCCGCTTAGATCGGCCCACGGAATCCCGCGAGGCCCTGGAGGCCTTCGAGATCCTGGAGCGGGGCCCGACGACGTTCAACGTGCCGAGAAGGGTTCGGGACAAGGTCCACGCGGGCCTGGAAATGCTGCGGGCGGGCCGCCTGGAAATGGCGCACACTTCGCTGACGCGGGCGGGTGGCGCGTTCCGGGAGCTGCTCAAGGAATCCGGTCGCCAGAAGCGCTGGACCCACTGACGTTCAGCGCCGGCTAGCACGCAAGGCGGGCCGGGATCGCCCTGCTGCGGGGGCGCTACGCTTCGCTTTGCTCGCTTCGCTCCGGATGCTGCGCATCCGAGCCCCGCTGCAGGTCGACCCCAACCCGCCTCGCTTCAGTTGCGTCGCGCCCTTTTCAACGCTTCAAGCGTCGCAGCTGTCGATCGCGCCGCCTTCGAGCCCCCGTCTGAACCATCGAGCACGCTGTTCCGAAGAGCCGTGCGTGAAGCTTTCCGGCACGACGTAGCCCTGGGCTTCCTTCTGTAACCGGTCGTCGCCGATCGCCGACGCGGCAGCCAGACCCTCTTCGATGTCGCCCCATTCCAGGAAGTCCTGCTGGGACTGTGCGTAGTGGGCCCAGACGCCGGCGAAGCAGTCCGCCTGCAGCTCGACTCGCACCTGGATGGCGTTGGCTTCTTCCTGCCCGCGCTGCGCCTGCTCCTGGTGCGCCTGGCCGAGCACGCCGATCACGTTCTGCACGTGGTGCCCAACTTCGTGCGCGATGACGTATGCCTGGGCGAAGTCACCGGGCGCGCCGAAGCGCTGCGAGAGGTCCTGGAAGAACGAGAGGTCGAGGTAGACCTGCGTGTCGTTCGGGCAGTAGAACGGACCGACCGCGGACCGGGCCATGCCGCACGCCGACTCGACGGCGCCGGAGAACAGAACGAGGGTGGGCTCGGGGTAGTCGACACCCTGACGTGAGAGGACCTCGGTCCACGTCTTTTCGGTGTCTCCGAGGATCACCTCGACGAACGCCTTCGATTCCTCGGCCGCCGGGGTGGGGGTGTAGGGCTCCTGCTGGACGGCGGGCGCCTGATTCAGGATCGCCCGGGGATCCACGCCGAAGAACACGGAGGCGATGATCGCGATGAGGAGGCCGACGCCTCCACCCATCGCTCCGCCGGGGATGCGCATACCCCGGCGATCCTGCACGTTCGAGCTCCGTTCTCTCCCTTGCCAGCGCATCCTGCCTCCCCCGTCGCTGATCCGACCGATACCGCGGGTCAGGGAAGCAAAGAGTCGGCCAGAGGGGGCTAGCTAGCCCGCCGCCAACTCCCGCAGCACTTCCGCGTGCAGCCGGCCGTTGGTCGAGACTCCGGACTTGCCGTGCATCGTGAAGTCGCCGCCCATCGTGGTGAACTTTCCGCCGGCTTCGGTCACGATGGTAGGGAACGGACCCGCATCCCACGACGCCATCACGGGATCGACCATGATCTCGGCCCGCCCGGTCGCGACAAGACAGTGGCCGTAGCAGTCACCCCAGGTGCGCGCGAACGAGGCGCGCTGCTGGAGCCGCCGGTAGCCGGGGCCCTGCGGAGTCTTGAGGACGCGCTCGACGTCCGTGGTGAGGATGAGCGACTCCTCCACCGTGTCGGTCTCGGAGACGCGGCACGCCTGGCCGTTCCAGCGGCACCCGTGGCCGCGGCCGGCGGCGACGATCTCGCCGAGGGCCGGGAAGTTGGCGATCCCGACCACGGGCTCGCCCGCCACCTCGATGCCGATCAGGACACCGAAGATCGGAACGCCGCGCATGAACGCGCGCGTGGCGTCCACCGGATCGAGCACCCAGCGCACACGCGCGCCGCCGTTGGACTCGCCGTATTCCTCGCCCAGCACCGCGTGGTCGGGAAAGCGCACGCCGATCAGCTCGCGCAGCATCTTCTCGGCGCCCCGATCGGCGACCGTGACCGGCGTGCCATCCAGCTTGTCCTCGTACTTGAGGCGGCCACCGTAGTACTTCATGGTCAGCTTGCCCGCCTCGACGGCCCATTCCTCAGCTGCCTCGAGCAGCTCCCCGACTTCCTTCTTCGTTGCGATGTCGCCCGCTGTGGCGTTCTTCGCGCTCACCGGTGACGCACTCCCTTCACCTTGTAGAGCTCGGCGTCGGCAGCCTGCATCAGGTCTTCGGGAGTCTTCATCGTCTCACGGTTGAAATGGGCCATGCCCGTGCTCGCCGAGACGCGGGCAGGGGCTAGGATCGGATCTTCTTTGAGTCGTGCTTGGACGCGATCCATGTAGATGAGCGCGCCTTCGATCGTGCTGTCGGAGAGGACCGAGACGAACTCGTCCCCCCCGTACCGGGCCACCAGATTCATCGCCCGGTTCTCTTCGACCAGGATCTGCCCGAACGCGCGCAGCGCGTCGTCACCCGCGAGGTGTCCGGGGGAGTCGTTGAATTCCTTGAACCGGTCCAGGTCGTGGATGCAGATCACCAGATCGCGGCCGCGGCGGGCGGCGGCCACTTCGCGCTCCAGATGGACGTTGAGGTGCCGCCGGTTGGGCAGACCCGTCACCGCGTCGGTCAGTGAGAGCGCCTGCAGGCTCGAATGCAGCCGCGCGTTCTCGAGCGCCACTGACGTCTGGCTGGCCAGCCGGAGCAGGACGCGGGTCTCGTCTTCGGTGAAGTAGTCCTGCGTCACGCTGCCCGCGGTGAGCAGACCGGCCACCTCGGTCCCGACGATCAATGGAATGGCGATCCCGGATCCATTGGTCAGGTGCGTGCGGAGGCCCACCGGAACGTGCGGGCTGGACGACAGGTCACCGATCGTGATCGGCTTGCGGTCGCGAATCAGGCGCTCGGAGAGAACACCACGGAGATCCCACTCCGATCCCTCGGGCAGCGCGATGCGGCCGGCGGAGGCGGCGACGCGAGCGAGGTAGCCACGCTCGAGGAGCCAGACGCTCGCGCCGTCCACCGGCAGCAGATCGACCACCGCGCCGATCACCTTGCGCGGCACCTCCTGGGGATCGAGCGACGAGGCGAGCGCGCGGCCGATCTCCTCGATCTGCTCGGCTTCCTTCCGCTGCCGCTCCAGCGCCGCGATGAAGCGCGCGTTCTCGAGCGCGACCGCAGCCATGTCTGCTATGCCCTGGAGCAGCTCGAGGTCATCGGTCGAGTAGGCGCGGGGACGGTAGCTCTGCGTGCTGATCGCGCCCAGCACCTGGCCCTTGTGGCGCAGCGGGGCCGAGATCGCCGAGCGCGTGACCTCGCTCGCTTCTTCACCCACCACCAGAAGCGACCTCACATCGGAGCGATCCTCGACGAGCGAGCCTCGCCCGCTCCGGATCACCTCGCTGTCGGAACCGCGGTAGGTGATCTCGACCCTCCGGTCGTTCCCCCGATCGGCGTAGAACACGATCGTGGCGACGTCGCGCGTCTGGTCGTAGAGGGCGATATAGAACCCTGCTGCTTCCAGAACCCGCGCGGTCTCCCGGTAGATGGCGCGATAGAGGTCCTCACGGCTGAGCGTGCCCGTGAGCGTGCGGCCGATGTCCAGCAGCACGCGGTAACGGTCCGCGACGCTGGGTTTGGCCGTGGCCTCGGCAGGGCGCATCGAGACGCCTCGCGGGTGCGTAGTGGTCGCCACGGGCGGCGGGGGATGGGATGTGCCGGGGGACGCTCTAGAGATAGGAGGCAATGTAGGAGGGGGAGGGCGACCTCGCCATGATCTTCGAAGGATTAGTGTTTTAAGCTTGAGTATTCATATGATCGAGATAATTCCCGATCTCGAAGCCGATGGCCTTGATCAGCCTTGATTCCCGGGCGTCTAGGTCGGCTCTGCCCAGGATCGTCCGGAGGGTCCGGAGCACCGCCTCGGGTTGCCGCGCACCCTTGAAGAACCGGATCCGTGCGAGCCCCTCCTGCACCGCGGCGTACATCGACTCCAGGTCCTCGCTCGTCGCGGGCTCGGTGGAGCGGCGTCCGCGCGGGAGGTCTCCCGTGGCGCCCCCCGCGGCCAGAAAGATCTCGTACGCGGTGACCAGGAAGGCCTGCGCGAGGTTCAGGCTCCAGTACTCGGGCGCGGTCGGGATGATGGCCACCGCATGGCATCGGTCGAGGCCTTCGTTGGTCAGACCGCGGTCCTCCCGCCCGAACAGGATGCAGACCGGACCCTCGGCCGTGCGCTCGATGATGCTCGGCGCCACCTCTCGCGGCCGCACGTAGTTGCGGTTGGCGGTGCGCGGCCGCGCCGACGTGCCGACCACCCAGACCGCGTCGGCGATCGCGCTGTCGAGCGTGTCGTGCACCTCGGTGGCCGCGATGATCGGAGAGCTCCGGTGCGCGATACCCTGGATGCGGTAGGAATCGAAGTCGTCGGGACGGACGAGCCTCAGGCGGGAGAGGCCCATGTTCATCATGCCCCGGATCACGCCCGCGATGTTGACCACGTCGATCGGCTGGTCGAGCACGATGACGACGTTGTCGAGCGCTTTCTGATCCGCGGTCGCGGGGCGTGGCTGCCCGGAGTGGACGGGCCGCGCTCCCGCCGGGGCCAGGGGGCGAATCTTACGGGGCACCAGGGTCCTCGGGTGGAAGCGTGCGGTCGTGCGCTGAGGGCGACTCGCCCTTCATCTCCCCCTTGAAGTTCCGGATGCCCTGGCCAAGGCCGCGTCCGATGTCGGGGAGCTTCTTTGCCCCGAACAGGAGCACGACGATGACCCCGAGGATCAGTATCTCGAAGAACCCGAGTCCCAACATGTTCAGTCCCCCATGAGGGATTTGGCGATGGTCTGCTTCTGCATGTTGGACGTCCCCTCGTAGATCGTCCCGATCTTGGCGTCGCGGTAGAGCTTCTCCACCGGATACTCCTTGGTGAAGCCGTACCCGCCGAACAGATCGACGCAGACCGAGGAAACCCGCTGAGCAACCTCGGACGAGAACAGCTTGGCCATGGCCGCGGGCACCATGAACGGCTGGCCCGCGTCCTTCAGGCGCGCCGCGTTGTAGACCATCAGCCGGGCCGCCTCGACCTGCGTGGCGAGCTCGGCGATCTGGAACTGCACGCCCTGGAAGTCGGCGATCGGGCGGCCGAACTGCTTGCGCTCCTGAACGTACGCGAGCGTGTGGTCGAGCGCGCCCTGGGCCAGCCCAATCATCTGCGCGCCGATGCCGATGCGTCCCTCGTTGAGCGTCTCGATCGCGACCTTGTACCCCTTCCCCACCTCGCCGAGCACGTTGGCCGCGGGCACGCGCACGTCCTGGAGCACGAGCTCGCACGTGGACGACGCGCGGATGCCGAGCTTGTCCTCGTGCTTGCCCACGCCGAACCCGGGCCTGGACCGCTCGACCAGGAAGGCGGTGATCCCCCGGTAGCCCTGCTCCGGGTCCACGGTCGCGAAGACGATGTAGAGACCGGCCTCGCGCGCGTTCGTGATCCAGAGCTTCTGCCCGTTCAGCACCCAGTCGTCGCCCGAGCGGGCGGCACGGCAGGAGAGCGCGAACGCGTCGGAGCCGCTCCCCGCCTCGGACAGCGCGTAGGCACCCACGGTGTCGGCAGCCAAGCGGGGAAGATAGCGCGCCTGCACCGGCTCCGATCCCCAGCGCAGAAGCGCGTTGATGACCAGAGTGTTCTGCACGTCCACCAGAACCGCGACCGAGGGATCGACCCGGGAAAGCTCCTCGACGATGAGGACCGAGGTGAAGAAGTTCGACCCCGCGCCGCCGTGCTTCTCGGGGATCTCGACGCCCATCAAGCCCATCTCGAAGAGCTTGGGGATCAGGTCCGCGTCGATCTGCTGAGCCTCGTCCATCTTGAGGACGCGAGGGGCGATCTCGGTGGTCGCGAAGTCACGGACCGCGTCCCGGAACATCTGTTCTTCTTCCGTGAGCATGGTCAGGGCCGGACGGGCGGCGCCCAGGAGGGGGGACATACGGCTCACGGGGCTGGGGTGGAGGGGCAGGCGGCGACCGGTCAAATGTACCGGCTCGGGACCCGCGTCGGAAATCGCTTTCCGGGCTCGCCGACTCGGCTCGGCTCACCCGCTCGGGCGGTTTCAACCCCCAGGGTGATGCCCTATCTTTCGGCCCCGCCGACAGGGCTGGCCGGCGGTTCACCGCTTACTGGAAGAGGCGGATGTCCGAGATTCCGAAGGATCTGTTCTACACGCCCGAGCACGAATACCTGAAGGAGACCGATGAGGACGGGGTCTACCAGGTCGGCGTGACCGACTACGCGCAGGGCGAGCTCGGGGACGTGGTCTACGTGGAGCTGCCCGCGCAGGGCGCCTCGTTCGAGCGCATGCAGCCCTTCGGCACGATCGAAGCGGTGAAGGCGGTGAGCGATCTCTACTGCCCCGCGACGGGACAGGTGATCGAGATCAACAAGGACCTCGGCAACGATCCCGAGCTGGTCAACTCCGATCCCTACGGAAAGGGATGGATGATCAAGCTCAAGGTCGCGGACAAGGCGGACCTGAAGTCACTGCTCGACGCCGCGGAATACGCGGCGCTAGTCGGCGGGAAATGACCGTTTCCCGCGGTGTATCGATCGACCCCGACGGTCCCTTCGTGGACCGGCACGTCGGATCCGACAGCGGTGAAGTCCAGGCGATGCTAGAGACGCTCGGGCTCTCCTCGCTGGATCAGCTGGTGCAGGAGACCGTGCCCGCCTCCATCCGTATGAAGCGGTCGCTCGACCTCCCCGAGGGCGTCACCGAGCGCGAGCAACTCCATCGCGTGCGCGACCTGGGCAACAAGAACCGCCTGTTCAGGTCCTACCTCGGGATGGGGTACCACGGCACTGCGGTTCCCGGCGTCATCAAGCGCAACGTCCTCGAGAACCCGGGCTGGTACACGCAGTACACTCCCTATCAGGCCGAGATCGCCCAGGGCCGGCTCGAAGCGCTGCTCAACTTCCAGACCGCGGTGATGGACCTGACCGGCCTGGACATCGCCAACGCGTCGCTGCTCGACGAGGGCACCGCCGCGTCCGAGGCGATGCATCTGCTGCACGGCGACGCGCATTCCGAGCGAAACATCTTCCTCGTCGCGACGGACTGTCATCCGCAGACGATCGAGGTGGTGAAGACCCGCGCCTACCACCTCGGCATCCAGATCGTGGTGGCGGAGCCGGAACACTTCGACTTCCCGCATGCGTTCGGCTGCCTCGTCCAGTATCCGGCGACTGACGGCCTCGTGCGCGACTTCCGCGCGCTCGCGGCGAAGGCCCACGCGGCCGGAGTGAGGGTCGTCGCCGCGACCGACCTGCTCGCGCTGGCTCTGCTGACTCCGCCCGGTGAGTGGGGTGCCGACGTCGCGGTCGGAAGCGCGCAGCGCTTCGGCGTCCCGATGGGTTTCGGCGGTCCGCACGCGGCGTTCATGGCCGCGCGCGACGAGTTCAAGCGGCGCATGCCGGGCCGCATCATCGGCGTGTCGGTGGACGCGCAGGGGAACCCTGCGCTCCGAATGGCGCTCCAGACGCGCGAACAGCACATCCGGCGCGAGAAAGCGACCTCGAACATCTGCACCGCGCAGGTTCTGCTCGCGATCATGGCTTCGATGTACAGCGTTTATCACGGGCCCGAAGGCATCCGACGCATCGCGGCGCGGGTGAACGCGCTTGCGCGGACGCTGGCCAAGGGCCTGACCGAGGCGGGTCACACGGTCCAGCACACCCACTACTTCGACACCCTCCGGGTGCAGCCCGCCGGGATGAGCTCGGACGCGGTCCTGGCCGCCGCTTCCCAGCGGCACATCAACCTGCGCGACTTCGGCGACGGCACGGTCGGGATCGCGCTCGACGAGACGGTGGACCCCGCAGACGTGAACGACGTGCTGGCCGCGTTCGGCGTGAAGGCTCCCGACGCCCGGGCGCTGGCCGCCAGGGTCGAAGGCCCTGCTTTCCCCGCGGGCCTCGCGCGCACGAGCGCCTACCTGACCCATCCGGTCTTCAACACGCACCACTCCGAAACGGAGATGCTGCGCTACATCCATCGTCTCGAGACCAAGGATCTGTCGCTCAACGTGAGCATGATCCCGCTCGGCTCTTGCACGATGAAGCTGAACGCCACGACCCAGATGGAGCCGGTGACCGAGCCGGAGTGGAGCTTTCTGCACCCTTTCGCGCCGCGCGAGCAAACCGAGGGCTATGCGGTGGTGATCGCCGAGCTCGAGCGCTGGCTCGGGGAGATCAGCGGCCTGCCCGCTGTGTCGCTCCAGCCCAACTCCGGCGCGCAGGGCGAATACGCGGGCCTGCTCGTGATCCGCGCCTATCACGAGGACCGCGGCGAGAAGCATCGCGAGGTCTGCCTGATCCCCTCGTCCGCGCACGGGACCAACCCGGCCAGCGCGGTGATGGCGGGGATGCAGGTCGTGGTGGTGAAGGTGGACGCGAACGGATCGATCGACATGGCGGACCTGAAGGCGCGCGCGGCCGAGCACGCCGACCGACTGGGCGCGATCATGGTCACGTATCCGTCCACGCACGGCGTGTTCGAGGAGCACATCCGCGAGGTGTGCGACATCGTGCACGGGCACGGCGGGCTCGTCTACCTGGACGGCGCCAACCTGAACGCGCAGGTGGGGCTGTGCCGGCCGGGCGACTACGGCGCGGACGTCTGCCACATCAACCTTCACAAGACGTTCGCCATCCCGCACGGCGGCGGCGGACCCGGGATGGGCCCGATCTGCGCCACGACGGCGCTCGCTCCGTTCCTCCCCGGACACCCGGTGGTGAAGGTCGGCGGCACCAAGGCGATCGGACCGGTGTCGGCGGCGCCGTGGGGTAGCGCGAGCATCCTCCTGATCTCGTGGGCGTACATCGCGCTGCTCGGACGCGGCGGCGTGCGGCGGTCTACCGAGATGGCGCTGCTCAACGCGAACTACATGGCGAAGCGCCTCGAGAGCCACTACGACGTGCTCTTCCGCGGGAAGAACGGACGCGTGGCGCACGAGTTCATCCTCGACATGCGTCCGCTCAGGAAGGCGAGTGGAATCGACGAGGGCGACGTCGCTAAACGGCTCATGGACTACGGCTTCCACGCGCCGACCGTCTCGTGGCCGGTACCGGGCACGATCATGATCGAGCCGACCGAGAGCGAGTCGAAGAGCGAGCTCGACCGGTTCTGCGACGCGATGATCTCGATCCGCGCCGAGATCAAGCAGGTCGAGATGGGGCTGCTCGATCGCGAGGACAACCCGCTCAAGAACGCGCCGCACACCGCCGCGGTCGTGACGAGCGATACCTGGAACCGGAAGTACGGGCGGGAGCAGGCCGCCTTCCCCGCCCCCTGGAGCCGGGATAACAAGTTCTGGCCCACGGTCGGACGGGTGGACAACGCGTACGGCGACCGCAACCTGGTCTGCTCATGTCCGCCCATCGAGGAATACGCGGCCTCGGAGCGGGAGACCGCGCGAAGGTAGGCAGAAGGAGGGCAAGAACGCGTTGACATATTGATGCACGCTTGATATGTCTTGACGTATGCGTACCACTGTCCGGCTGCCCCCGGACCTTCTCAAGGCCGCCCGTCGTCACGCCTCCGAGACCGGGCGCACGCTCACCGCCCTCATCGAGGACGCGATCCGGCTCGCCATCAGTGCCGAGGGGAATTCAGCTGGGCGCGTGCGGGAGCCCCTTCCGACGTACGGACGAGGCGGTTTGCGCGAGGGTGTGGATCTGGACGACGGCGCGGCGCTCCTCGATCTGATGGACGAGGGAGACTGACCGGTGGTGCTTCCGGACGTGAACGTGCTGGTCTACGCTCACCGCGAAGATGCGGCGGATCACGCGCTCTACCGCGGCTGGCTGGACAGCGTGCTGTCGGGGCCAAACGCCTACGGGGTCAGCGATCTCGTGCTGAGCGGCTTCGTGCGAGTGGTCACCCATCCGCGCGTGTTCCGCGATCCCACTCCGCTCGACCGAGCTCTCGCGTTCGCCGACGTCGTCCGCGCGCCGTCGCATCGAGTGGCGGTGGCTCCTGGTCCGCGGCATTGGGAGATCTTCGGGTCGTTGCTAACGAGCGCGAAAACCAGAGGAAATCTGGTGTCGGACGCTTACCTTGCGGCTCTCGCGATCGAGTCGGGTTGCGAGTGGATCACGACCGACCGTGACTTCGCGCGTTTTCCCGGCCTGCGCTGGCGTCATCCGCTTCAGTAGGAGACGAGTGAGCGCGTGCGCGGGCTGAACAACGTCCTTGGCATCAACACCTACTCCGTGGGGAATCCCAGGAACTCGGCGATCTCCCGCTGTCGAGCGTCGAGCGTCAGGAACCACAGCTCGCCCGGCGTCTCGGTCAGATAGAGAGCGGTCGCCAAATGCCACAGGTCCGAGCTGCGGACGTATCCCGCGGGAACGACCACGCCGCGGCTCTCCAACCATTCCACGCGAGCGAGGGTGCCGCTGTGCCGGTCGAGCGGACGGATCTCGGCGACCGGCTCTCCGTGATAGGTCACCGTAATCGTGCGTCCCTCGCGTACCTTCTTCAGTACCTCGGAGAAACGGGCCTTTGCCTCGTACGTGGAATACCGATCGTTTGGCATGAAACACACCAGTCAGACCAGTCATAATCGGCAAGCGATGCTCGGCGCCGGCCGCCTTCTCAGGTGGCGGCTCCGCCTCGACGGGGCGCTTCCGGGCGCCCGGAACATGGCCCGGGACCATGCGCTCGCCGTGTTCCTCCCGGTAGGCTTGGCGGTGCTGCGTCTATATCGGTGGGAGCGTCTCACCCTTTCCCTCGGACGGAACGAGCCAGCGGTAGGGCGATACGACCCCGAAGCCCTGCGTAGCCTGGGGGTCGAGGTGGTGCGCCGTCCCACCGGGGGTCGGGCCGTCCTGCATCGCCGGGAGCTCACCTACGCGGTGGCCCTGCCGGCTCGTACAATGGGGGGTCCCCGAGCTGCCTATCTGTGGATCAACCAGCGCATCGCGGCAGGCCTGGCTTCCCTGGGTGTGCCGGCCGAGATTGCGTGCGGTCCCGGGGTGGCGGTTCCGCTCGACGCCGGCCCCTGCTTCCAGGGGGCGGCCGCGGGAGAGGTGGTCGCTGCGGGGCGGAAGCTGGTCGGCAGCGCCCAGGCCCGGATGGGTGAGGTCCTGCTCCAGCATGGCTCGATTCTGCTTGCGGACGATCAAGAGCTGCTGCACCGGGTCTTCACGGGTGAGCGTAGCGGGATCGATCGTCCCGCCACGGTGTCCGAATTTCTGGGTCGGGAGCCCGCGGAGGGTGAGCTCGAGCGGGCCTTAGCGGTCCAATTCGGGCTCGACCCGACGTGCATATCTGACCCGGCCTGGTCGTCCCTGCAGGAAGCGGAGCTGGAAGAACGATACCGATCGGAGGCCTGGACGTGGCGGCGCTAGTAACGCCCTGTCCGGAAACCACTACTTATGACGACCCGGGCTCCCTGGACGCTGCATGACCGCGACCCCGCTAGAGCGGCCATCCCTCCTCGACCCGACGCCTTTGCCTGACGGCGTCGGACCGACAAGAGGCGGCCGACGCGCGATCGTAGGCCGATCTCCAGGGCAGCTCGCATGGATGCGCCTCCGGAGCGACCGCGTCGCCGTCGCCAGCGCGATCGTCCTCGCTCTGTTCATCCTGAACGCCCTGCTCGCCGACGTTGTCGTCTGGGCCTACGGAATGATCACGGGGCAGCCCGGACTCGGCCCGAGGGACCAGTTCCCCGATCTGCTCGACGGAATCGGCTATCCCCTGGGCTATTTCGGCGGAATCACCGGCAAGCACTGGCTCGGCCTCGAGCCGGGTCTCGGCCGGGACGTGCTCATCCAGCTCGTGTACGGCGCGCGCACGTCGCTCGGCATCGCCGCGGTCGCCGCGGCCCTCTCCACGTCGCTCGGGGTGTTCATCGGCCTCGTCTCGGGATACGTGGGCGGGCGAGTCGACACGCTCGTTTCGTGGGTGATCGACGTCATGCTCTCCTTCCCGTTCGTCATCTTCGCACTCGCCGCGATCCCGATCGTGAACACGATGGTGACGGGCTCCGTGCAGATCAGCCCGGGCGTGGGGGTGCGCATCGCCACCCTGGTCGGCGTTCTCGTGATGTTCGGATGGATGTCCACGGCGCGGCTGGTGCGCGGGCAGGTGCT
>CAMCNM010000010.1 GCA_945876015.1 Gemmatimonas phototrophica | reverse complement strand
TTTCCACCGGCGCCGCCTCGAACGACTCGGTCTCCAACGGAAAGTCGGAAGCGGACCGCAGAAGGGGCGGCGCCTCCTCGGGCTCGGCCTGCACGGCTGGCTTCGGCACTACGGGAGCCGGGGGCGGTGCGGGTACGACTGGGGCTTCGGCCGGCGCGGCCTTGGCGAAAAGGTCGTCGAGCGAGCGCGCAACGCCCTTGAGGGGCTTTGGATCCTTGGCAAGGGCCATGTACCGAAATCTACGCCTGTCCCCCCGGCCCGCACCACGGAGTCATGATCCGCCTGACTTCCTAGCGCGGTGCCACGATCGTCGCCCAATCCCAGCCTTCGCGCCCGTCATCGGCGACCGCCTTGACCGAGACGAAGGTCCCGGGGCGGACCGTCTCGAGGCCGAAGCGGACCCGGGCTGGGGACGTCCCCGCGGCGGGAGTCGGAGCGACCCGCTCCTCGTGGGGCGCGCCCAGCGCGTCGGTCCAGCGCGCGGTGTACCCGATCACGCCCTCCTCGGGCGAAGGCACCCAGGAGAGATCCAGGCGACCGTTCTGGGTCGGGCGCAGCTCGAGGTCCTGGACGGGCCGCGGTGTCGAGGCGAGCAGGATGATGCTCGCGATCGTGACCTTGCACGCCTCCGCGACGAGTCGCTGGTTCACGTTCTCGACGCGATCCGTGGGCTGGTGGTAGTAGGGCGTGGAGAGGATCGGGTAGGCGCCCATGCCGCCGACGATGTCGCCGAACGCGTCGTTGAGCGAGCCGGCGTCGGTGCCGCGGTAGTAGTGCGCGTCGTACGTGATCAGGTCGGTGAAGTAGATCGCGGCCCCGTGCATGATGTCGCGGATACCGGGGTTGGACCAACGGACCGTCATGTCGAGACGATGGTCGTTGGTGAACCCGATCATGTCGTTGTTGACCACGCCCACGACCTGCTTCCCCTCCGCCACCGCGCGCCGCGCATACTCGAGCGACCCGTAGAGCCCCTCCTCCTCGCCCGTGAAGAAGACGAACTCGACCGTCGCCGCGAGCGGACGATCCTTGAGCACGCGCGCGACTTCGAGGAGTGACGTGACCCCCGACCCGTCGTCGTCGCTCCCGGGACCTTCCTCGACCGTGTCGAGGTGGGCGCTCGTGACGTAGACCAGCTCCGGGTTCGTGGTCCCGACCAGGCGCGCGATGACGTTCGAGATGCGCACGCCCCCGGCCTCGAAGGTCTGGATCTCGGGCTCGTAGCCGAACTCGCGCAAACGCCTGGCCAGGTAGTCCACCGTGCGGGCGTTGCCGGGCCGGAAGATCGAGCGGGAGCCGAACTCGAACAGGTCCTCCGCGTAGCTCTCGATGCGCGCCACCGAGACGTCGGCCAGGATGTCGCGAATCTGATTGCCGATGGGCAGGAACGTGCGCGATCCGCGGGCGCGCAGATCGCTCTCGGTGCCCAGGTTCGCCTGCAGCCGCTGGCGCACGTCGGCGAGCGCGACAGTGGTCGTGCGATCGACCAGGTGCACGGAGCGCTCGGGAGAGATCGCGTCACCGTCGCGGTCCGCGACGATCAGGACGCGCGTGCCGCCCGCCATCGGCAGCCATTCGTACTCGGGCGCGATCGTCCGCACCGTGTTGTTGTGGAAGAGCTTGAGGGGCAGCTCGCCCGTGAGCGAGTAGACGTACGACCGCCGATGCCGCGGCTCGCCCTTCACCGCGAGGATCTGGTCCTCGCCGAGGAACATGGGCAGCGCGTCGTGCTGGATCTCGAACGTGAGCTGGGTCTCCGGCCCGCTCTCTCCGGCGCTCACCGACCGCGCATAGATCTCCCAGTCGTGCAGGGGCTGCTTCTGGTACGCGACGGTCCGCCCCGTGGGCGAGACCGCGGGACTCTCGAGCGGGAGCGCCGTGCGGAAGAGCACCTGCGGATCGCCAGGGGTGGCGGGGCGGACCACCTCGAGCACGTTCTGCCCGGCCTGGGTGCTGAGCATCGCGATCGTCGAGCCGTCGGCCGAGATCGCGGGCGACCGGCGTCCCGGGAAACGGCGCACCGGTCCGCCCTGACGATCGAGCAGGAGGATCTCGTTGCGCTGTGGCCCGCCGCCCGTGGCGATCACCCAGCGCCCGCCGGGAACCGCGCGGATGGCGGCCAGCCCGCCCGAATTCAGAGGTCGCGCGGCGGTGCCGCCTTCCAGCACGATCGCGTCGAGCGGTCCGTCCACGGCGGGCAAGGCGATCGCGAGCAGCGCGCCGCCGGCCGGCGACAGCGCGAGCGGGGCCCACCCCTGGGTCGCGAGCACCGTCTCCCGCCCGTTCGCGAGGGTGCGCACGCGGATCTCGGAGGAGCGCGCCTCGATCGGGGCCAACCGCGCCTGCGCGGCCGCGCGGGCGGCGGCGGTGGCGGCCTCCGCCACGGCCCGACGCGCGGCCTCGACCTCGGGAGTCACGCGCCGCGCGACGTAGGCGACCCGGCCGCTGTCGAGCAGCGCGGTGAGGTTGCTTGGGAGGGTCGCGGTCAGCGCGCCGCCCGGAAGCGCATGGACCTTGGTGACCTGCGCGCCGTTCTCCACCACCAGGAACGTCAGCCAACGGCCGTCCGCGCTGGCCGCCAGCCGGGCACCGTTGGGCGCGATCTGCGTGACCGGGTGCAACTCCCCGGTCAGCTCGGCGATCTGGTCCTTGAGCTCGGCCCCCCGGGGGCCGTTCAGGACTTCCAGGTAGCCGTCGAGCGCGTCGTCGTAGGCGCCGCGGTCCCAATCCAGGAACGGGCGCTGCAGGAGCGGCTCGTCGGGGACGCGCGATTGTGCGGCCAGGGGGAGGGCACCGGCCAGCAGGAGCGGGAGCAGCAGTCGGGTGGGTCGCATGACCGGAATACTACTTCAGGTACCGGTCCTGGAGCAGGCTTTTGTGGTGGAGGGCGTGACCTGCCACGACCCAGGCCATGGCGCGCGTGGTGAAGGAGACCCCGTTGGCCGTGCCCCTGCGCCCGAGCGCGTCCGCGTCGAAGCTCTCCAGGAGCCGGATCGAGGAACGCCGCACCGTCTGCCACTCGTCGGCGAGATCCCGCATCGGCGCCGCCCCGCGTTCGAGAAGCGCGCCCAGTCGTTCTCCTCCCAGCCGGGCTGCGCGGTCACCGCGGCGCGCGCGAACCAGAGCGCACGGAGCGCGTTCACCCGCTCGGCGTCGATGACATGACCCACGATCTCACGGATCGACCACTTGTCCGGTGCGTAGCGGTGGTCCTCCCGATCGGGCGGGACCGCGAGGATCAGATCGCTGAAGGAGCGGCCTTCGCGCGCGAGCGTCGCGAGGAGGTCGCCGTCGGGGACGAGCCCCACGTACTCGCGGCAGAACTCGCCGTACTCGTCGGGGGCGGGGCGGCGGGTCCAGTCGGGCTGATCTGCGCGTGGCATCAGAGCTCCGGTCGGGGTTGTTCGACATTGTCGGGGCTCGCGCACGAAGTGGAACGGCACGCCGTCCCGCTCGGCCGCGGCGTCCGCCTGGACCACGGCGACGTCCGCGCCCGCCTTACGGACCCCGATCGCCACACCCGTGAGCGTGCCCCACTCGTGCTGACATGGACGACGCGCATCAACTCAGAAGATCGTGTAGATGAAGGGCGCCAACGCGGAGCCCTGGGCGAACACCAGCAGCGCACCTACCAGCATCATCACGACCAGGATCGGCAGGAGCCACCATTTCTTCCGCTCACGCAGGAAGCGCCAGAGCTCGCGTACCACACCGGTATGTGCCATGCCCCTTCCTCCCCTTCCTCGCGAGGTCTAGAACTGACGTTCGAGATCGCTGCGCCGCTGGCCCGAGGGCCGCTCGACCCAGAATCGCTCCGTGGCGTGGCCCTTGTCTCCCCGCTGCTGCCGCATCGCGTTCCCGCCGACGAGGGTCCGGACCAGCCCGATCGGCGTGATCACCACGAAATAGACGATCGACATGAACACCGGTGTGGTGACCCGGGAGATCGCATGCGACAGCCTGAACCACGCCTTCATCACCGGCCCGAGGTACCCCGGGATCAGCAGACCGGCGAGAACAAGCGCCACGCCGACCGACCCGGTCACCATCGCGGCGGTCGCCTTCTCACGCCACCCGAGGATGAGCGCGATCGTGACGAAGGCCAGGCCCACGGTGAGCCCGAACTTCCGGTGCTCGGCGATCAGTCCAGCTGGAACTGTTCCTGCCATTTCAGGTCCTCCGGTCGAGCCTTCATCGCTTCCTTGGTCAGTACATAGGATCCGAGCACCAGCACATCAATATGGGTGCGCATGAAGCACGTGTAGGCATCCTCCGGCGTACAGACGATCGGCTCGCCGCGCACGTTGAACGACGTGTTCACGATGACCGGGCATCCGGTCAGCGCCTCGAAGGCGGCGATCAGGTCGTAGTACGCCGGATTCACGTCGCGGGTCACGGTCTGCACACGCGCGGAGTAATCCACGTGGGTCGCGGCCGGAATGTCCGAGCGCGGCACGTTCAGCATCTCGATCCCCCAGAGTCCGCGCTGCTCTGCGGTCATCGGGATCTGGCGCCCCTGCTTCACGGGCGCGACGAGGAGCATATACGGCGAATCGCCGTCCAACTCGAACCAGTCGCCGACCCGCTCGCGCAGCACGCTGGGCGCGAACGGGCGGAAGCCTTCGCGGAACTTGATCTTGATGTTCATCTTCGCCTGCATCTCGGGATTCCGCGCGTCACCCAGGATGCTCCGCGCCCCGAGCGCGCGCGGCCCGAACTCCATCCGGCCGTTGAACGCCTGGCGCGGAAGCTCGGTGCGCTCCCAGCGCTGACCCCTGCGCTTGCCGCGGCTGATCTTCACGAGCGGCGGGAGATCCCGTGGAGGCGCCGTGTCCGCCGGAAGAAGCAGCACGCCGCGCTCGACGTGCTCCCATAGCCGGCTCATGATCTCGCCGGCGAAACGCTGCACTCCGGTGGCTCGGGCGCCCAGGAAGGAGCGTGAACCAGATCCTGCGGAACTCCGGCGACCGCGCGGTCGTGTTCGTGTCACACCACCCGTTCACGTCGGGCGGCGCGCACGGCGGTCCGGTCCCGATCTGGAGGGGCTTCGGCATCCTGTGGCTGCTCCGGCAGACGGGATCGCTGGTGCAGGATCTGAATTCCGCGCCGTACAAGGAGCTCCAGGACGGGCTGGAAAAGCTCTTCAAGGAGAT
This sequence comes from Gemmatimonas phototrophica, assembly GCA_945876015.1. Taxonomy (GTDB): domain Bacteria; phylum Gemmatimonadota; class Gemmatimonadetes; order Longimicrobiales; family Gaopeijiaceae; genus UBA2988. The sequence goes on along the minus strand of CAMCNM010000010.1, from coordinate 14,040 downwards.
CCGGAGGCCGCTCATCTACGTCGGCGGCCACGACCACTCGCTCCAGGTGATCGAGCAGGACGATCCGGCGCGACCCCAGTGGACGCTCGTGGCCGGGTCGGGATCGAAGCGGACCGACGTCGGGAACGCCCTGGGAATGCGCTACGGCACCGACATGCCCGGCTTCATGCGCCTGGACTTCCGTAGGGATGGGGGGGTGGACCTCCACGTGTTCGCGGCCCCCTGGGAGTACTCGCGCTGCGGGGACGACCCGGGTGAAGACATGGACACCTGCATGCGGGAAGGCCCCGGAAAGTATGAGGAAGTCTATGCGTCCCGGCTCCGGGAACCTCATGACACCACCCCCCATCCGGACACCATCCCCGGGAAGTGACGACGGACGTCACCGGGGGCCCCCGCCCCGGGGCGCCATTGCCTGATCCCGGGCTCTCTCCCCATCCTAGGGTGGGCGCCGTCCCCGAGCGTGGGGTGGGAACCGGGCAGCCGGCGACCCACGCTTCCCTTCAAGGAGAATACAAATGGCCGAGAAAGCCGAACCAAAGAAGGCCCGCGGAGGACTCGCCAAGCCGGTTACCCCGAGCGCCGATCTCGCCAAGATCGTCGGTCCCGGCATGATGACCCGCGCGGAAGTGACGAAGAAGGTCTGGGACTACATCAAGGCCAACAAGCTGCAGGACGAGAAGAACAAGCGGCAGATCAACGCCGACGATAAGCTGCGCCCCATCTTCGGCGGGAAGGCCCAGGTGTCGATGTTCGAGATGACCAAGCTGGTGAATCAGCACCTGAAGGGCTGAGCCGATCCCCATACAGAAGAGGGGGGGAGGACCCACGGGGTCCTTCCCCCTTCTTTTTTGTCAGGCGCCGAGCCATCGGCGACCATCCTTTACCGACGCCGACCGGGGCGGTCCGACCTTACCCGCGAGCGTGAAGGTGACGATCGAGACCGACGCCCCACGCCGCACACGCCGCGGCCTCACTCGAAGTCATGATCCACTATCTGCTCGCCGCACCGGCCGAGCGGTTGCTCGAAGTCCACGGTTCGATCCGGCAGAAGCAGCTGGATGAGGAGCGTCATCGAGTCACACACGCCCACATCCCTGGTCTCGTACCGGAACGAGTAGCCCCCCTTGGCATCGCTGTAGACCGGGTTGGTGAAGTAGCTGGGAATCCCTGGCCCTTGGTCTTCGTACCCTGGGGAGTCGCAAAGCCAGAAGCCGCACGGGTGGATCCGCTTGCCGATCACCAACACACGCGCGGAGTCGACAGGCACGCCTCGTCGCGTAATCGTCCCCGCAAACCTCACGGCCGACCCCAGGAAGGACGCTGAGGGCTCGGTGGGGCTGGCGCACGCCGCGCCGAAGATCAGCAGGAGGAGGATGGCGGCGGTCTTCGCTCGGTTCGGCATGGCCCGGCCTCGTTCTCGGGAATCGATCACGCACGAATGATCGCGATTCGGAGGACAAGGACCGATCGGTCCGGAAACGTAGGCGGCCCGCCACGAGTACGTAGGCGCTAGGCGCCTCGGCCGAGCCGGTTGATGTCCGGATTCTCCAGGTGGCGGCTCCCGTAGCCCGAGCGGACGACGTGGAGCATGGCGAGCCCCATGCTCTCGGTCGTCGTCGAGTGCGCGCCCATCACGCGGCGCAGGAGCGGCCAGAGCGGGACCGCCACAGCGTGGAAGACGCGATACAGGCGACGCGGCGAGCGCACGCCCTTCATGGGATGGATGTAGCCGGGCCGGAACATGTAAGCCTTCGCGAACAGCGCGAGCAGCTCGTTCTCGGTCTTCCCCTTCACGCGCGCCCACATCATGCCCTTCTGCTCGGTCGAATCCGTGTTCTCCCCCGACACGTAGCAGAAGACGAGGTCCGGGCTCTTCGCGTGGAGCGCACGCGCCGCCGCCAGCGTGAGGTCGTGCGTCATCCGGTAGTACTCGTCGGAGCTCATGTCCGCGGCCGAAACGCCCAGACAGAAGAAGCACGCATCGGGACCGCGGAACAACTCGCCCGCATCGGACCAGTCGAAGAAGTCCGCGCGCAGCACCTCGCGCATCTTCGCGTGGGTCCTGCCGCAGGACTTCCGGCCGATCACCAGAACCGACTCGACGGCGGGGTCCTCCAGGCACTCGATGAGGACGCCTTCCCCCACCATCCCGGTGGCCCCGAACAGGACGACCTTCATTCGCGCCGCGTCAGGGGACGTAGGTGTCCGCGTCCGTGAATGCTTCGGATCGAGAGTGCCCCCGCCTGGATTCGAACCAGGGACCTCGTCATTAAAAGTGACTTGCTCTGCCAACTGAGCTACGAGGGCGTGAACCAATCATAGGGTGATGGACGGCCGGGGGGGACCCCGGCTCAGGAAGCGGCCTGGACGCCCGCGAAGCTCCGCCGGTGATGGGGCGAGGGACCGAGCTTCCGGAGCGCCTCGCGGTGATCCTCGGTTCCGTACCCGCGGTTGTGGTCCCAGCCGTACCCGGGATACCTCGGGTGCAGCAGGTCCATGAGGCGGTCGCGGCACACCTTGGCCACCACGCTCGCGCACGCGACGCAGTGCACGCGGTAGTCGGCCTTGGCCATCGCGTGGTGCTCCCAGCCGAGGCCGCGCACCGGCCGGCCGTCGAGCACGACGTGGCCGGGGCGGATGGGAAGCGCGTCGAGCGCGCGCTTGAGCGCGGCGCAGGTCGCGGCGGTGATGCCAAACCGATCGATCGCATCCGCGGAAGCGGCACCAACCCCGACGGCCAACGCGACCGATCGGACTTCGGCGTCCACCTCCACACGGGCTTCCGCGCTCAGCAGCTTGGAGTCACTCGCGCCTTTCACGCGGAGGTCGGCGGGCAGGATTACCGCCGCGGCCACGACGGGGCCGGCCAGCGGCCCTCGCCCGACTTCGTCCACCCCGGCCACCCACTCGATGCCGACCTCCCACCACGCGCGCTCGTACCGCAGCGGGTCCTTCAGCTGGAGGCGTCGCCGGCGGGGAGGCATCGCGGAAAGTTACGGGCGCGCGCCGGCCCCGTGAATCAGCCGTACGCAAATCGTTGTCAGCCATGACGTTGTGGGAGGGTTTCCTGATGGTACGGTCTCTGCACTACCCGACGCGGGATCGGCGGTCCGCCTTTTCCTGACAAACCGATCTCGGTGTCGGCGGCTGAAACCGAGGCAGAAACCGGGAAGTCTCCCGGGGATATCCAATGTCGAAAGCGATACGGAGTTGGTTCGACGCCCTGACGGACGTGCGCCGCGAGGAAGTGCGCCCGCTCATCCTGATGATCATGTACGGGTTCATGGCGATGACCTCGTACTACGTGGTCAAGCCGGTGCGCAACGCGGTGTTCGTGGACCGGGTGGGCGCCGACAATCTGCCCTACGTCTACATGCTCACCGCGGTGATCGTGTCGGTGATCATGGTCTTCTACTCGCGCTGGGTGCACAAAGTCGGGCACAAGACCCTGCTGATCGGCACCTTCGCGTTCCTCGCGTCCAACCTGCTCGCCTTCCGGTGGCTGCTGCTGCTCAAGGAAGACATCGTCGTCTCGGGCGCGTTCTACATCTGGGGCAAACTCTACCCGCTGCTGGTGGTCAGCCAGTTCTGGCTGGTCGGCAACCTGATCTGGACGACCCGCCAGGCGAAACGCCTGTTCGGACCGGTCGGCTTGGGGCTCATCATGGGCGGCATCGCCGGCAGCGCGGTGACCGGCTGGGCGACCGCAGCGCTGGGCACCGAAAACCTCCTGCTCGTGACCGCGGGGATGCTCGGTGTCTGTGCCATCCTGGTCCTGATGCTCGACAGCGAAATCGGGAAGGGGGAGACCGGTCAGGCGCGCCTGGTGGGCAACCTCTCCAAGGACGCGTTCCGGCTGCTCCGCGAATCGCCCAATCTGAGGATGATCTCGTTCATCCTCATGATCACGATCCTGGTGAGCACGCTGCTCGACTGGCAGTTCAATCAGGCGGTCGAGGCGTTCATCCCGGGCGAAGACGCAAAGACCGTGTTCTTCGGGCGCTTCAACCTCTTCCTCAACATCGCTTCGGTGCTGATCCAGCTGCTCCTCACGAGCTTCGTGCTCGGGCGCTTCGGCGTGGGCGTCGCGCTGCTCGTGCTGCCGGTCGCGCTGCTCCTGGCCAACGTGGGCATGGCGCTGGTGCCGATCCTGTTGATGGCCACGTTCGCGAAGGGGAGCGAGGGCGCGATCCGCTACTCGCTCGACCAGTCCACGCGCGAGCTGCTCTTCCTGCCCGTACCGACCGATGTGAAGTACAAGGTCAAGCCGCTCATCGACCTGGCGGTCTATCGAGGCGGCACGGGGCTGGGCGGCCTCATCCTCCTGGTCGCGACCAACGGCCTCGGGATGGGCATGCGCGGGGTCGCCGTGCTGAGCGTCGCCCTGGTGTGCGTCTGGGTCGCGGCCACGTTCAAGATGAAGCGCGAGTTCAAGGATTCCGTGAAGCGGCTGATCGGGATCAGCGACCTGGGCCTCACCCAGATGATCGCGGCGCGCGTGGGAGAGCAACCGACCGAGACGCTGCGCAGCGGCCTCCAGGGCGACGACGAGCAGGAGATCGTCTACAGCCTAGGCCTGATCCGGCACCAGGATCCGCTCGCGTTCACCAAGGAGTTGCGCGAGCTGCTCCAGCACGAGTCCGCCGACGTGAAGTCGCGCGCGCTGGGCGTGATGACGCGCGCGGGCTACAAGGGCGCGGTGGGCGAAGCACGAGCCCTGCTGATCGACCCGGACCTGGACGTGCGTATCGCGGCCATGGACTACGTGTGCCGCTTCGGCTCGAACGATCCGGCGCAGGAGCTCCGCGACGCGCTGCGCGATGACGCGTTCGGCATCCGGGCCGCTGCGATTGCGACGATCCTCCGGTCCGGGGGCTCGCTGGATCCGGGCGCGGCGACGATCGGCGCGGACCAGGTCGGCGAAGCCGGCTCGGCGGCGTGGGAAGAGCTGTCGAGCGAACAAGACCTCGAGGCGCGCGTGTTCGCGGCGCGGCTGCTGGTGGACGCCGACCTCGACACCGAGCGCGGCCGGCGCGTGCTCACGATGCTGCTGGACGACCCGGACGACGCGGTCCGCCACGCCGCGCTCCAGGCGGCCGCGCTCTCGCGGTCGTCCACGCACCTGCCGGTGCTGGTGGACCGGCTCGACGTGCCCAGGGACCGCAACGCGGCGCTGCGCGCGCTCCAGCGGCGCGCGCCGGAGATCCGCGACCTGCTGCTGCTCAGACTCAAGGACCCGGGCGCGTCGATGCAGCAACGCCTGACGATTCCCAAGATCCTACGCGAGACCGCGGATCAGGAGACGGTCGATCGCCTGATTGAGATCGTGCCCGAGCTCCCGGCTCAGCTCCGCTACGAGCTGCTCAAGACGCTCGACAAGCTCCGCCGCGACAAGCCGCACCTCAGCTTCGAGAGCTACGACCTCGATCCGATGGTGCATCGCGAGGCCGCGGAAGCGTATCTGTGGGCACGGCGCCTCCACGTGATCTCCGAGACCGCAGGCGAGGGGGACTTCCTCCGCTCGATCCTCGCGCGGCGCATGGAAGAGGCCGCCGAGCGCTCGTTCCGCGCCCTGGGGCTACAGCAGGAGATGGAGGACCTGGAAGCCGCGTTCGTCGCGCTCCGCTCGCCGGATCACCTGATGAAGCAGCGCGGCTTCGAGCTGGTGGACAATGCCCTGGCCCGCCGCTACCGCGTGCTGTTCGATCCGCTGCTCAATCCGGACAAGCCCTGGGCCGAGCGCGCGGCCGCGGCAGTGGAGCGGTTCGGCGCCCCGCAGGAAGACCGCGGCACCATCCTCGAGGCGCTCGCCGCGGAGAGCGGCATCGCGGTCCCGTGGCTCGCGCGCAAGGAACTCACGGGCGAGGCGCCGCACGGACACCTGTCTCCCGACGAGATCCGCGAGGCGATGGCCTCACGGATCAGCCTGGTACTGGAAGAACCCTACATCGAAAAAGCGACCGACATCATGGATATCCTGGATCGTGCCGACATCCTGAGGAAGACGAACATCTTCCAGGACCTGAGAGGCGAGGAGCTGGCCGGCGTGGCGGCTCTGCTGGACGAGGAGAACTACGAGGCAGGGCAGCCGATGCTGGCCGAGGATCCCACGTCGCGGCTCTACGTGATCGTTTCGGGCCGCGCCGGCGCGCAGCGCAACGGGAAGGTCCTGTACGAGGCGGGCCCCGGCGAGGTGCTGGTCGATCCGGCCTTCCTCGACGGGCGCGAGGCCGAGACGCAGCCGCTCGCGATCGAGCGCACCCGCGTGCTCGTCCTCAACCGCCTCTCGTTCATGCGGCTGATGGAGGAGCGCTTCACCGTGGTGCGCGGGCTCCTGGCCCACATGGCCGGGGTCGTGCGCACGCTCGGCGAGGCCGACGAGAAGACGCTGCAGGGGGCCCCGACGACGAACGGGCAGAAGAAGAAGGGTCCGAGCTGGTTCCGGAAGACCACCACCGAGAAGACCAAGGTCCCCGCCTAGGGACGCCCTTCGTTCATTGGTTCTGCTGGGTCAGCACGTACAGGAACAGGTTTACTCCCATGCGGAGCGCCTGCTCCCGGATGTCGGGAGGATCCTTGTGGACCTCGGGATCCTCCCAGCCGTCGCCCAGATCGCTCTCGAAGCTGTAGTAGACGAGCATGCGACCCTGGTCGAAGATCCCGAACCCCTGCGGCGCCTTCCCGTCGTGCTCGTGGACCTTCGGGATGCCCCGCGGGAAGTCGTAGAAGACGTGGTACAAGGGATGGTCGGGCGGAAGCTCGACCAGCTCCTTTTCCGGAAACACCCGCTTCATCTCACGCCGGAACGATTCGTCCAACCCGTAGTTGTCGTCCGCGTGGAGGAAGCCTCCCGCCAGCAGGTACTCGCGGAGGAGAAGCACCTCTTCGTCGGTCAGCTTGATGTTGCCGTGACCGGTGATGTAGATGTACGGGAAGTCGCGGAGCCGCGGGTCGGTGAGACGGATGTCCACGCGGGGTCCGAGCGCCACCGGAATCCCCGTGCGATCGTGGATCGCTCCCAGCAGGTTGGGCAGGGAGCTCGGGTTGGAGTACCAGTCCCCGCCGCCGTCGTACTGGAGCTGGGCGATGGTGAAGGGCATGTCCCCCTGTGCCTGCGCCACCGTCGGGCGCGGGGCCACCGTCACCAGCAATGCCACCAGAGCGATCGTTCGCATGCGGGGGAGTCTACTTGCGGGCGTCTCCGTGCGCGATGCCGACCACCCGGTACCCCTCCCCTTCCCAGCGCAGGAAGACGGTCGCGGGATCGGGCGAGAAGCCGGGGCGGCGCGTGGTGATCTCGAGCGTGGCGAGCTGATCGGAGCCACCGCCGTTCCCACCCGAGCCGGTCCAGCTCACGTCCAGCATCTGCTCGGGCATCGATCGCGGCTGCGCCGAGCCCGACCCGCCGAGCCTGCGCGCAGGGTCCCGGAACCGCCAATCGTAGGTCGTCTCGCCCGGCGTCCAGACGTGCTGGTCGATCCCGAGGTCCTTGAACGACAGCTGGAGGGAGCCCGCGTGCTGCCGCGCCACGATCGGTTCTTCCACCGTGGACACGCGCTCGTAGTAGTACTCTACGATCCGGTCGCGGCGGAGACGGAGCAGAGCCGTGAGCGTGTCGGCCGATCGGTGGTCGCTGAAGCCCCCCGCGCCTACCGCGCCGCGGATCTGTTCGTCGGTGAATGCGGCGAGGATCTTGGCGGCCCAATAGGAATCCGCGTCGGTCATGTCCTGAAAGGCCGGGTTGGTCCACGAGCTCTTCCAGGAATCCGGGTCGAACCCCTCACCGTACATGAAGCCGAGCGCGGGGCCGAGCGGCTCGACGGGATGGTCCTCCCACGGCTGCTTGTACAGGCCGAGGGTCGCGATGCGGCCGATGAACCGGTACAGATCGATGGGCCGCTCCGTCTCGTCCTTGCGATGCTTGGAGCGCGTGGACGAGCTGCCCATGGTCGCGCCGAAGTCGATCAGGTAGTGCCGCAGGTAGCCGGGCTTCACATACACGTCGAGCGTGTTGCCCTCGCGCATGTCGGTGTCGTTGATCCACGACGAGAACACCCAGAGGGCGCGCAGCTCGCGGCGGTGCTGGTGATCGAAGTAGTCGTTGGGATCGTCGTCCCGGCGCCCCTCGAAGAAGAACGGCCCCTTGGGCACCCCGGGCAGATAAAGGCTGGCGAACGCCAGGTAGCGCTCCCCTTCGATCGGCTCGGTGCGCTCGAGCAGCGTGCGCAGGTCTTCGATCGTGAGCGGCCGCTCCACGCCGAGCTCCTCGATCGTCGCGTCCTCGTCCACGACCAGGCGCGAGAAGTCGAACTCGGTCACGTAGTCCTCGGGGACGTGGAATCCCATCCCCCACATGAGCCGGTTCCCGATCACGCCCGCGGCGGACGTGAGATGCATGAGCCCGGGCGGATCGAACTTCACGATGTAGGTATGGCCGTTCGCGTCTTTCATCGTGAAGCCGGGCGTCACGCCGTCGGTCTTCACGCTCTTGATCTCGAGCGGCCCACTGGTCGCGGGCGCATTCTCCGCCGACGTCGGGCCGAGCGCGAGATCCTCGGGCGTGATCCGACGATAGCCGACGCGGCGCTCCCACCAGGCCGAGCTGACCACGTCGTCGTCGTGCGTCAGGTTGAGCGACTCGCCCTCACCAGGGTCGAACGGCTCGGCCAGCTGGAGCGGCCCGTGCACGAGCAGCGCCCTCAGCTTCCTGCGCTCCGCGCGCTCCTCGGGCTCAGGAATCAGCAGCGTGTCGGCGTAGGCGATCGGCTCGGGCCGCAGCGGGAGCGGGTCGAAGCTCCGGGCGGCACAACCGGTGAGCGCGATGCCGGCCACCAGCGCCGCCACCGCCCACGCGATGATCCAGCTCCCTCCCCCGCGCGGGCGCATCAGAAGCTCGCCCCGAGCTTGAAGCCGATGCGGGGCGTTGCGTCACCGCCGAAGGCCAGGAACGTCTCGACCTGCGTCAGGCCGTGGCTCACGAAACGGATCCCGATGCCCGGCGTGGTGAGGAAGTCGGTGGACTCGATGGAGCCGAGCGAAGAGCCCACCGCCCCGTGATCCACGAACGCGAACGCATCCACCCGGTAGATCGGGTCGCCCGGGTGCCACCAGACCTGATAGCGCCACTCGGCCATGCCGATGAGCGCCGCCCGGTCGCGCAGGCGATACCCCTTCTGCCCGCGCAGACCCTCCGACCCCCCCGCCGTGGCCAGGTAGTAGATCGGCACGTCCCCGTTGCTCTCGCCGAACGCGTCGGCCGCGTATCCGCGGAGCGCGAAGGCGTGGCGCGAGTTGAGGGGGAGATAGACCCGCAGGTCGGTGGACGCGATCTGGAAATCCGGATCGCTCTCATCGACGCCACGAAAGCCGGACCAGTCGGTGACCAGGCGGACGCCGCGCAGCTGGAACGGCCCGCCCACCGAAGTGAAATCGAGGTCGAGGTTCGCGTCGGCGCGCATGAAGCGGTGCGTCCCGACCGCCCCGAACGGAAGGGCGCCCGCGAACACGTCCTGCACGTCGGGCGCCATCGCGTCGTTGCCGCGGTCGGCCCGGTCCGCCTCCCAGCCCGCGCCACCACCCACGCGCACGTGCGGCAGCACGCGCACATGCCCGCGCACGGCGGCCTCACGCATCGCGTGCTCGTAGTCCGAAACGTCTTCCTCGCGCGAATCGTTGCCGATGCCCCAGAAGTGGAGCTGCGCCTGGCGGCGCAGGCCGGCCGCCAGCTCCACCCCGTTCAGCGTGTCGCCGAAGGCGAGTCCGGCGCGAGCGAGCGAGTAGCTCCCCATCGAGATCCCGCCCTCGACGAAGAATGGACGAGCGCCGTCCCAACGCCCGAGGAGCGCGAGTCCGCTGCGACTCCCGATCGTCTTCAGCCTGACCCGGATGTCGTTCGCCCTGAGGTCGCGGTTGGTCTGTTTCACGAACCGGATCGTGCCCGTCTTGTCGAGCACCCGGTAGACGCCGTAGCCGGCCCCCGCCACCAGCGCGAGGCCCGCGCCGACCGCCCTGAAGGGCGCGCGCACCAGGGTCGCCGGCGTGAGCCCTTTGCTCCCGGGAGGCTGCACGAGCGTCGCCCGCGCGGAGTCGGCGCGCGCGATGACGATCGCGGCCTCCTTCTTCTCGGCATCGTCCAGGTCCTGCGCCGCGAGCCGCTGGGCGGGCAGCGCGAGAACCACGAAAAGGGCGAGGCAGTGGACGAGCGACGTGCGAAGCGCCGGACGGATGTGCGACATGCTTCTCCCATGTGGCCAGGACGGCAGAGTCCAGGCCTGGGAAGAGCAAGGGCTATGCCCCCGGAGGGTCCGAAAGCAGCCCCAGATCGAGTTGATGGTTGGCCATCAGCTCGCGGTGATGGCGGGTGGGTCCCAGGGAGCGCAGCGCATCCATGTGGTCGCTGGTGCCATACCCGGCGTTCCGGTCCCAGCCGTAGCCCGGATGGCGGGCCGCGAGCCGCCGCATGAGCCGGTCGCGCACCACCTTGGCTACGATCGACGCGCAGCCGATCGAGTGGATGAGCGCGTCGCCGTCCACCACCGCCTCGTGCGGACAGCCGAGCCCCCGCATGGGGAGGCCGTCCACCACGACGTGATCGGGAACGACGGACAGGTGGGCCAGCGCGCGGCGCATCGCGAGGCCGGTGGCCTGGAGGATGTTCATGCGGTCGATCTCGCGCACCGACGCGGCCCCCACCCCGACCGCCACGGCGATCCGCAGCACGTCGACGAACACGTGCTCCCTCACCGCCGCCGAGAGCTGCTTCGAGTCCGCCGCACCCTCGACGAACGTCTCAGGTGCGAGCACCACCGCGGCCGCCACGACCGGGCCAGCGAGCGGTCCCCGCCCCGCCTCGTCCACGCCCGCCACCCCGGAAAGACCACGGCTCCAGAACCCGCGCTCGTATCCGAGCAGGTCCTGGAGCCGTTGTACTTCTTTCTTGCGGGCCACGATGGGCCCTCAGGTCAGGTGGCTACGCGCTTTTCCGTGATGCGTGCCGCCTTGCCCTTCAGGTTGCGGAGGTAGTAGAGCTTCGCGCGCCGCACGCGGCCGCGCCGCACCACCTCGACACCCTTCACGGTCGGGGCCTGGTCGGGGAACACCCGCTCCACGCCGACGCCGCTGGAGATCTTGCGTACGGTGAAGGTGGCGCCGTTGCCGCCGCCCCTTCTGCCGATGCAGATCCCCTCAAACGCCTGAATCCGCTCCTTCTCACCCTCACGGACGCGGTAGAGCACGCGGACGGTGTCACCGGGATCGAATTCGGGTAGATCGTCCCGGAGCCGGGCCGTCTCGAGCTGCTGAAGTACGTCTGCCATGGGGCCTCCTCTGAATCGGAACCGGTCCTAAACCGGCTGAGCACCACAAGTTAATGTGGCTTTCGGGCCCTGAGAAGTGGCCCCCCCTAGGCCTCCCACGATCTCGCTCATCCGGGGGAACCGGCCATCCCAGTACTCCTCGTAGAGCCGGACCAAGTCCTACCGGCGGTCGGCGATGAACGGGCCGTGCGAGGCGATCCAGTCCCGGGTGGGCTGCCCGGCGTACAGAACAGCCCGCCCACCCTGCTCGCCCGCCGCCAGGCGAAGCTCGCTCGTGCCGTGGCCGGTCGGCCGGTCCAGCCAGCCCACCTGACCCGCGGCGAGCACCTGCTCCTCCCCGCCAACCCGCACCGACCCCTCGATCACGTAGAGAAATCCGTTGAACGGCGCGGGCAGCTCCTGCTCGATCGCCGCCCCCGCCTCCAGGGCGATATCCACCATCGTCACCGGGACGTGGTTGGCGGTCGAGGACTCGAGATCGCCGGTGCGTCCGCTGTAGAGACGCGCCGTTGCGCCCCCCTCACGGCGCACCGGCACTCCGGCGAGCGGAATCCGCTGCACCGCCGGAGGCGCCCAGCGGTCGCCCTTCGGAAGCGTGAGCCAGAGCTGGAGCAGGCGCACCCTGCCCTTCGACACCACGTCCTCGTTGTGGATGACCCCGCTGCCCGCGGTCATCCAGAGCACGTCGCCCGGCTCGAGATCGCCTTCGTCGCGGTCGCTGACCGATCCCTCGAGCATGAACGTCACCGTCTCGAAGCCCGCGTGCGGATGGGCATCTCCCAGCCGTCCGTCGCGCGGCTCTACCCGATCGTCCATCAGCATGATGAACGGATCCGTCCGGCCGAAGTCCCCGGGAGTGACCACGGCCACCGCGGTGTGACCCGCCCCCATGAAGCCCGTCTCGGGCTGGGGGAGGGTCACGACCCGCGCGATATGGCGCTGCAACTTCATCGAGCCTTGACCTCCACTTGTCGGCTGGCGAGCTGCACGACGCTTCCAATGACACCCACGGCGAGGGCCGCCGACCCCCAGAGCAAGCCGTCGAGCTCGAGTCCCAGGGCCGAGTCCAACGACAGCGCGCCGGGCCCGGTGAACGCGACGCTGAGCGCCGCGAGCCCCAGGACGAACGTGTACTCGTAACCCCCGTTGGACAGGAAGAACCCCTTCGCCCCGTGCACCGTCGCACCCGCCACGATCATTACCGACAGGACGAGCGCTCCGGCGACGGGAGTCAGCAGCCCAAGCGCGAGGAGCAGCCCACCGCCGGCCTCGGTCAGCCCGGCCATCAGCGCGTTGCGCCGGCCAGGCACGAATCCGAGGCTCTCCATGAAGCCACCGGTTCCGTCCAGCCCGTATCCTCCGAACCAGCCGAACAACTTCTGGGCGCCGTGCGCGGCCAACGTGAGCCCCAGCACCGCCCTGAGGAGAAACAGCCCGACCTTGGAGTCACGATGACGCCCAAAGTCGAAACCAACTGTACCGCCTTCCAGACGGCGATCGACGTGCTCGGTCGGCCGTGGACAGCGCAGATCCTGAACGTTCTGCAGGACGGGCCGCTCCGGTTCTGCGGGATCGGGGACCGCATCCCGGGCCTGGGGGACAAGGTGCTCTCGGCCCGGCTCAAGGAGCTCGAGGCCCGGGGGCTGATGGTACGGAGCGTGGAGCCGGGGCCGCCGGTAAAGGTGGCCTACGAGCTGACCGACCAGGGACGCTCGTTCAACAAGGTCGCCCAGGCGATCCACCGCTGGGGACAGGAGATCGAGGCGGCGGAAAAGGGCTAGCGGCCGTCGAAGTCCTTCCACAGCTCGGGCCGCCGCTCCTTGGTGAGCCGCTCCGCCTCGGCCCGCCGCCACGCCGCGATGCGCGCGTGGTCCCCAGTGAGCAGCACATCAGGCACGCCGTGCCCGCGGTACTCGGGCGGGCGCGTGTAGGAAGGCGCCGAAAGCAGCTCCTCCTCGTAGAACGAATCCGACGCCGCCGAGTCGTGATCGCCGAGCGCGCCGGGGAGAAGCCGCACGACCGAGTCGAGCACCGAGAGCGCCGCGATCTCGCCGCCGGAAAGCACGAAGTCGCCGAGCGAGATCTCCTCGGTCGCGAGGTGCTCGGCCACGCGCTGATCCACGTCCTTGTAATGGCCGCACAGCAGGGTGAGATCCTCGGCGAGGCTGTAGCGCACCGCGTCCTGGTGCTTGAACACGCGGCCGCGCGGCGTGAGCAGCACGACCGGGCCCATGGGATCGAGCGCGTCCACGGCCTCGAAGAACGGCTCGGGCTTGAGCACCATGCCGGCGCCGCCCCCGTAGGGGACGTCGTCCACCGAGCGGTGCTTGTCGTGGGTGTGGTCGCGCAGGTCCACGACGCGGTACTCGACCAGGCCCGCGTCGCGCGCGCGCTTCGGGATGCTCAGTGAGAGCGGGCCTTCGAAGAAGCCGGGGAAGATCGTGACGATGTTGATGCGCATCATATGTCGAGCAGTCCTTCCGGGGGATCGATCACGACCCGCTTCCCCTCCACGTCCACGCTCCGCACCATCGGCTGCAGGAACGGAATCAGCACCGTGCCCTTCGCGGTGCGCACCTCGAGAAGATCGGCGGGGCGCAGCTCGAATACCTCGGTCACCTCGCCCACGCGCGTGCCGTCCACCATCACCACCTCCATCCCCGGCAGCTGATGGAAGAACACCTCGCCCTCGGCCAACGGGGGCAAGCGGTCCCGCTCCATC
>CAMCNM010000009.1 GCA_945876015.1 Gemmatimonas phototrophica | reverse complement strand
CCCGCGGGGCGCCTCTACCTTCGAAGGCTTCCACGCCGAGCGCGCTCCAGCTCGCCGACCACTCCGATCTACCCCCGACCTCGCCATGTCCGAACCCCAAGATGTGATGGACAAGCTCGTGTCGCTGTGCAAGCGGCGCGGCTACATCTTCCAATCCTCCGAGATCTACGGAGGGACCGGCTCGGTCTGGGACTACGGTCCCCTGGGCGTCGAGCTCAAGCGCAACGTGAAGGAAGCGTGGTGGACCTCCATGGTTCACATGCGCGACGACGTCGAGGGGCTCGACGCGTCGATCCTGATGCACCCGCGGGTGTGGGAGGCGTCGGGGCACGTGGCGGGGTTCTCGGATCCGCTGATCGAGTGCAAGAGCTGCAGGCGCCGCTTCCGTGCCGATCTGCCCGAGGTGCAGGAGCGCCAGTGCCCGGTGTGCGGCACCCGGGACGCATTCGGCGAGGCGCGCCAGTTCAACCTCATGTTCAAGACGTTCATGGGCCCGGTCGAGGACACCTCGGCCGTGATCTACCTGCGGCCCGAGACGGCCCAGGGCTCGTACGTGAACTTCCTGAACATCCAGCAGTCCGCGCGCCAGAAGGTGCCGTTCGGCATCGCGCAGATCGGCAAGGCGTTCAGGAACGAGATCACGCCCGGCAACTTCATCTTCCGGACGCGCGAGTTCGAGCAGATGGAGCTCCAGTTCTTCGTGAAGCCCGGCAGCGACGACGAGTGGTTCGAGCAGTGGAAGGCCGCGCGCATGGAGTGGCACCTCGCGAACGGCATCCGGAAGGAGAAGCTCCGCTTCCACGAGCATGGGCCGGACGAGCTCGCGCATTACGCCAAGAAGGCGTTCGACATCGAGTACGAGTATCCGTTCGGGTGGAAGGAGTTCGAGGGGATCCACAACCGCACGGATTTCGATCTCTCTCGCCACCAGGAGTACTCTGGGAAGCGCCTCGAGTACATCGACCCGAGCACGAACGAGCGCTTCATCCCCTACGTGGTCGAGACCGCCGTGGGCGTTGACCGCACCATGCTGGTCGCGCTGATCGACGGCTACCGCGAGGAGACGGTCGAGGGTGAGGAGCGCGTCGTGCTCGGCCTCATCCCCAAGCTCGCGCCGATCAAGGTGGCCGTGTTCCCCCTGGTGAAGAAGGATGGGCTGCCCGAGCGCGCAGAGAAGCTGCACGCGTCGCTGCGCCGGGCGGCGGTCAACTCGTTCTACGACGACGCGGGCTCGATCGGGCGCCGCTATCGCCGGCAGGACGAGGCCGGCACGCCCTGGTGCGTGACCGTGGACGGACAGACCTCGGTGGACGGCAGCGTTACGATCCGCGACCGCGACACGCTCGTGCAGGTGCGGGTCGCCGAAGACCGGGTTCTCGGCTGGGTCAAGGAGAGACTGCTATGAAGGACCGTCTGAAGGCGCCGATCGATCTGCCTCCCCCACTCGCCCAGACCGAGCAGGAGGTGCGCGGCTTCCTGCGCGAGTTCCGCGAGTTCGCCATGCGGGGCAACGTGGTGGATCTTGCGGTCGGCGTGATCATCGGCGCGGCGTTCAGCGCGGTGGTCACCGCGCTCGTGAACGACGTCCTGATGCCCCCCCTCGGCCTGCTGATCGGCGGAGCCGACTTCAAGAACATCTTCTTCGTGCTCCGCGCGGGCGCCGCGCCGGGGCCCTACACCACGGTCGAGGCGGCGAAAGAAGCCGGAGCCGTCACGATCAACATCGGGCTCTTCCTCAACGCGGTGCTCGGCTTCCTGCTGGTCGCGTTCGCGGTCTTCCTGCTCGTGCGTTTCATCAACCGGATGCACCGGACCGAGGTGGCGCCGCCGCTGCCGTCCACGCGGAAGTGCCCGTATTGCGTGAGCGACATCCCGCTCGCCGCGGTGCGGTGCCCCCAGTGCACGTCCGAGGTGGCTGCGACCTGAGGGGAGCCCTCGCCCGATGAAGTACGCGGCCTTCCGCGCCGCCGCCGAGCGGGCGTTCGAGGAGATCCCCGAGCAGTACAAGGCCGGCATCGACGGCCTGGTCGTGTCGCGCGAAGCCGTTCCCAGGCGTGAGCACGAAGGCGTCTTCACGATGGGCGAGTGCAGCACGGAGACCTGGCCCTCCCAGTGGGACGGACCGGACACCACGCGCTCCTCGGTCGTGCTCTACTGGGGATCCTTCCAGCAGATGGCGCGCGAGGATGCCGAGTTCGACTGGGAAGGCGAGATCTGGGAGACCCTCACCCACGAGCTCCGCCATCACCTCGAGTCGCTCGCCTCGGAGGACCAGCTCGAGGACGTGGACTACGCGATGGACGAGGGGTTCAAACGCGACGACGGGTTCGAGTTCGATCCCTGGTACTACCAGAAGGGCGACCCGGAAGCCGGCGGAGTCTTCCGCGTCGAGGGCCACGCCTTCATTGAGCAGCGTTGGACCGCCGATCGCTTCGCGGCCGCCACCTCGATCCCGTTCGAGTGGGCAGGGAGGACATGGAGCGTCCCGCGGCCCGACGATCTGGGCGACGTCCATTTCGTGTGGGTGTCCGGCGCGACGGAGCCGCCCGCGACGCTCGAGCTCGTGCTGGTCCGCAAGCGCTCGCTGTGGCAATCGGTGACTCGACTGTTCGGCGGCCCGGCACTCGAGGTGCTCGAGTCCGAAGCGCTGGCGAAGCCCGCGACCCCGCGCGCCTGACGGCTTGTTCTCGCTCCGCCGATCCCGGTAGGTTCCGCCACGATGTCCCTCCACGACGCATTCGCCCGCATCACGCCGTACGAGCTCTCCTTCCCCGACCTCGAGTTCGCCCGCTCGCACTTCCAAGCGATCCAGAGCGAGGCCGAGGCGCGCTCCGCCGACCTGCGCGATCCCTCCGGGTTCGTCATGCTCGCGGCCGCGGGCGAGGCGCTGCGCGCGATCCGCGGTCCCGAGGACGACCCGGCGCTCATCAAGCAGTACGGATCCATGCTCTACCACGCGTTCCACTTCTTCGCGGCGGGCGAGCCCCTCTACCTGATCGAGGCGGCTGTGCTGCGCGATCTGACCCGGCGCGATCCGGTGGATCCCGACTGGACCCCCGGGCTCGAGCCGCCGGCAGGGTACGCACAGCTCCCCCAGCACATGGTGTGGGTGCGCGCGGAGGCCGACGCGCCGCCGGAGTCGCTGGACGGGTTCTTCTGGACGCGGAGCGGAGACGACCGGATCGAGCTCCTGCTCGCGCTCGGGATGCGCGGCGACCGGCCCGGCCTGTCGGTGGTGTCCCTGGCCGAGCTTCCGCTGGGCGACGTGGCCGGGTGGAGCGCGCTCGCTATGCGCGAAGGTAGGCGGGAAGGTGGGGAGGACTTCGCGTCCACGATGCCGGGCGCGGAGCTGGAGCGTCTCATCGAGATCCGCTCGGTGGGTGAGGCGCTCAAGCTCGCCGCGCGGGTGCTCTGGCGTGTCGAGCGGGGGCCGGTGCCCGCGCCTGTCGCACCGCGCAAGGCCACGTCAGGGACTCCCCGCGCGAGCGCGCTGGCGTACCGCCGCGTAGCCGCTGTCGAGGCGGTGACCTGATGGCCCGCGAGCCCAAGGTCGCGTCCGTTCGCTTCGCTCTCGCGGAGCGCGCCGCGTTCGTCTACGACCTCCTCGCGGAGGAATATCCGGACGCGCATTGCGAGCTGGACTACGCGAACGCGTATCAGCTGGCGGTCGCGACGATCCTTTCCGCGCAGACCACCGACGTGCGGGTGAACATGGTCACGCCGATCCTGTTCGAGCGTTATCCGGGCGCGTCCGATCTCGCGGCAGCGCGTCAGGAGGACGTCGAGGAGATCATCCGCTCGACCGGCTTCTTCCGGAACAAGGCCAAGAACATCATCGGCTTCGCGCGCGCGGTGATGGAGATGCACGAAGGCGAGGTGCCGCGCCCGCTCGACCAGCTCGTGGCGCTGCCCGGAGTGGGGCGGAAGACCGCGAACGTGATCCTCGGCAACGCGTTCGGCGTAGACGAGGGCGTCGTGGTGGACACCCACGTGAAGCGGCTTTCGGCGCGGCTCGGATTCACGCGTCAGGAGGACCCGGTCAAGGTCGAGCGCGATCTGATGGAGCTGTTCCCGCGCGAGCGGTGGACCATGCTCTCGCACCTCCTGATCTGGCACGGCCGGCGCGTTTGCGAGGCGCGGAAACCGCGCTGCGAGGAGTGCACCGTTTCGAGGCTCTGCCCCAGTTCGCGGGTATAGACTGCATCGGAATGGACCTGTGGGTTTGAAGAGCTTTGGGGATCGGAACGCGGCGCGCGGCGGGGACGAAAAGCTTGCCGGAGTGGGCGAAAGGCCCCGTAAGTACTGAAAAAACCCAGCCTTCCGAGACCGAGGCAGCCAGGCGGCTGCTTCCAGGGGATGGAGATGCCCGGTCTTGGAAGGCTGTGTTTGTGCAGTTGGGGTGCAAGCCGCGTGCCGGGGTGGGCGGGAGGATCACAAACACGAGGCCGAGTCACAGGGGAGGGGTCATGCCTGATCGAGCCGAGTCGCTCGCGCTGCTGGAAGCGTGGGTAGCGAACGAAAACCTGCGGAAGCACATGCTCGCGGTCGAAGCGGCGATGCGGCATTACGCGCGGCTGCGCGGAGCCGACGAGGAGGCGTGGGGTCAGGCGGGGCTGCTCCACGACCTCGACTGGGAGAAGCATCCCGACGAGCATCCGCTCAAGGCGGTCGCCGAGCTCGAGTCGCGTGGCTATCCGAGCGTGGTGCTCCACGCCATCCTCACGCATCGCCCCGACTTCACCGGCGTCGAGCCCGAGACCGAGCTGGACAAGGTGCTCTATGCTTGCGACGAGTTGGCTGGGCTCGTCCATGCCACTTGTCTGGTGCGCCCAAACGGGATCGACGATCTGACGCCCAAGTCCGTCACCAAGAAGCTCAAGGACAAGGCGTTCGCCGCCGGCGTGAGCCGCGACGACGTGGAGAAGGGCGTGCAGCTGATCGGAGTCGAGCGGAGCCAGCACATCCAGAACGTGATCGACGGCATGCGCGTGCGCGCGGCGGAGCTCGGGATCCGCGCGGTGGACGTGAGCGGCGGCGGCCCTGCGGGCTGATCGCGCCTCGTTTTCAGGAACAAGGGGCCGCGCCACCGTTTATCACATCGAGCAAGCGATTTCCCTCCGGAGCACCCCCTTGAACAAGACCCTCGCTCTCGGCTTCCTGACCGCGTTCGCGGTCACGTGCGCCCCCGCGCTGTCCGCGCAGGACGACGTGGAGATGCTGGGTCGGGTCCATGGGACGCGTCCGCCCGACGCGTACTATCAGCAGAAGGCGCGAGAACCCGGTGCGTTCCGTATACGAGGCGGCCTGGTCACGCCTCGCGGCTCGCTCGGTCCTCTCGTCAACGCGGGTCGGGGCGGGCCCGCCCTCGTGCTGGGCAATCGGACCGTGCGCGGCTCGTTCCGCTTTCCGATGATCCTCGGGCTCTTCCAGGATTCGCCGGCCACACCGTTCTCCCCCGGCCAGGTTCAGGGTCAGTTCTTCGATGGCCCCAATCCCACCGGCACCATCGCGGATCTCTATCGCGAGATGTCGGGCGGTCTCGTGCAGCTGCGCGGCGACGTGATCGACTGGCGCCGCTCGACGCTCACGCAGAGCCAGGTGACGGGGAACGTCAGCGGGCTGTCGGGGCCGCCGGGAGCGCGCGTGGGTCAATTCATCGTCGAAATCCTCGCGCAGATCACCGACGTGGACTGGGGCCAGTACGACAGCGACGGTGCGGACGGACGGCCGAACTCGGGAGACGACGACGGATACGTGGACGTGCTGCTCGTGATGCACCCGACCTCGGGCGCGGAGTGTGGCGGCAGAGGCTCCAGCAACCGGATCTGGTCCCACCAGTGGTCGCTGGTGGATCCCGAAACGCATCAGGGAGGCGCGCTCGGGCAGGAGTACGTGACCGCGACGCCGTCCGCGCGCGGCGACCAGATCCGCATCAACAACTACACCATCCAGCCGGTCTACTCGTGCAACGGCCCGACGATCAACGAGATCGGCGTCGTCGCCCACGAGCTCGGGCACGGGTTCGGGCTCCCCGACCTGTACGCTCCCGCGGGCGGGCAATCGGGAACCGGCCGCTGGGACCTCATGGGCACCGGCGCGTACGGCTGCTCGTCCGCATACGAGCCCGAGCGGCCCTGCCCGATGGGCGCCTGGAGCAGGGCCGCGCTCGGCTGGGTCAACGTGGACGCCGCGCCGTTCGGAACCGATCTCGGCCTGGTGACGCTGGATCCGGTCGAGACGAGCCATCGCGCGCTCGCGATCCCGACGGGCGACGGCTCCGGCGAGTACTACCTGATCGAGAACCGGCAGCGCATCGGCTTCGACAGTTCGCTGCCCGCGCCCGGCTTGCTCATCTGGCAGATCGACCCGACCTGGATCAAAGCGCGGATCCAGAGCAACACGGTCAACGACAACTCGCGGCACATGGGTGTCTGGCTCCGGCAGGCGGATGGGCTCAACCAGCTCGCCGCGCCGGTCGGCAACCGGGGCGACGCGGGCGATCCGTTTCCGGGCTCCACCGGAAACACGGCATTCCACGCGGGCTCGATCCCGTCGTCGTTCACCAACGCGCACGCCGCCGCGGGCGTGACGATCACCCAGATCGCGCTCGCGGGGGTTCAGGTCAGCTTCCGCGCCTTCAGCCGATACCAGAACCTGAGCGTGCACAGCACGGGCAACGGCGAGCTGGGCAACCTCTTCACGGTGGACGGCGCGGTGCGGTCGGGCACCTCTCCGGTGATCCTCTCGGCGCCCTTCCAGACCCACACGATCGAGGCGACGCCCAGGGCCTCGCTCGGAACCGGGATCCGCCGCGGGTTCACCGGCTGGGTGGACCTCCCCGGCGCTCCCCGCATCCGGACCTGGACCACCGGTCTCGTGGACGCCGATCTGGTGGCCCAGTACGGCGGAACGCGCGAGGTGCGCTTCGCGGCGACCCTCGAAGGGTCCCGCTTCGGCGTCGCGCCCGGAAAGCTCGTATCGACGCCGGCCAGCCCGGATCTCTGGTTCACCGAGGGCACGATGGTGGCGATCCAGGCCCAGGCGACGACGGGGTTCGAATTCCGGGGGTGGAAGGGGGCGTTCGCGGGCCAGCCGAACCCGATCGTCGTGCTGATGGATCAGCCGAGGGATGCGACCGCAACGTTCGAGATGGTGTTCGCACTCGACCCCAACAACGTGGTGACGATGTCCGCGGCCACGCAGCAGAGGGTCCAGCTCCAGGCGAGGAACGCGAATCTGCCGGCGTACTGGACGCTCGACGGGGGGCGCATGCCGGACGGGCTCGCGCTCGGGGCCGAGGGATTGCTGGTCGGCGCGTCGCTCGACGCGGGATCCTTTCCGGTCACGCTCAGGGTGACCGACAACATCGGTCTCCAGACGACCGGGATCGTCGTGCTTCAGATCGCCGTGCCGGTGATCGGAACCGGGGCGTTGGCGGCTCCGTTCCTGCTCCAACCGGAGACGCTCACCACCGACCAGAAGCTCTACCTGGACCACGCAGGCAATGCGAACGGCGGATACGACCTGGGAGACCTGCGTGCCTACCTGCTCGCCAACCCCTCCGCGCCCTCGTCGGCGCAGGTCATCCAGACTGCTCCGCGCGCGGTCACCGTGATCGACATGCTGCCGACGGAGGGCGGGAAATGACCGGCGGTCGGCGGCTCCGGAGCGTCGGTCGTGGCCTCGGGCTCGTGCTGCTCCTGTGCCTCGGCGCGTGCGAGCCGAGCGGACCGGGTCCCCTCACGGCCATCGTGACGACGCCCCGCCCCACCGGCGCTCTCGTGGTGGAGGTGGTCGGCACCGGGATCACCGGCTTCGACGGGGTCGGCGACGTCCGGACGCTGGAAGCGCCCCTCGCGGCGGGCGACTCGACGCGGCGCGTCGTGGTGGTGAGCCCGTCCGGTTCTGACCTTCGCTTCAACGTGATGGTGGAGGACGTGAGCGCGCCCTTCCCGCGGGCGGTGGTCATCTCTGCGGTGGACGCCTCGAACCAGCCGATCTCGTCGCTCACCGGCTACTCGATCGGGATCTCGCGCTAGGCCCCGGGGCGGCCTTTACGGAGGGGGACAGGCGAGTAGCGGCGCAGCGAAAGCTGTTCACGTCTGGATGGGACGTTCGCACACGACCCCATCCTCTCCGAGCGCTTGCTGGACGCGAGCTTTTTCAACAGTTTTCGCCGCCGTTCCACCCTCCTGGAGAAGTCCCCAGAAATGACACTCGCCGGGCCGTCCGCCCGTGCCTAGACGCGACGACCTAGAAAGCATCCTCATCCTCGGCTCCGGCCCGATCATCATCGGTCAGGCCTGCGAGTTCGACTATTCCGGGACCCAGGCCGCTATCGCCCTCCGCAAGGACGGCTATCGCGTCATCCTGATCAACTCCAATCCCGCCACGATCATGACCGATCCGGATGTCGCGGATCGGACCTACATCGAGCCGCTCACCCCCGAGTGGGTCGAGCGGGTGATCGAGCGCGAGCGGCCCTCCGCGCTGCTTCCCACTATGGGGGGGCAGACCGCGCTCAATCTCGCCATGACGCTGCACCAGAACGGGGTGCTCCAGCGCTATGGCGTGGAGCTGATCGGGGCCAACGAGCGCTCGATCGAGATGGCCGAGAACCGTGAGGAGTTCTCCGCGGCGATGGCGCGCATCGGGCTGGACGTCGCCCACGGCGGCTTCGCCAAGAGCATCGACGACGCCTACGCGATCGTGGAAGAGACCGGCTACCCCGCGATCGTGCGCCCCAGCTTCACCCTGGGCGGCACGGGCGGTGGCATCGCATACAACGTGGAGGAGCTCGAGGCCCAGGTGCGCAAAGGGCTGGACGCCTCGCCCATCCACGAGGTGCTGATCGACCACTCGGTGATCGGCTGGAAGGAGTTCGAGCTCGAGGTCGTGCGCGACTGCGCGGACAACGTGATCATCGTCTGCTCGATCGAGAACTTCGACCCGATGGGCGTGCACACCGGCGACTCGATCACGGTGGCGCCGGCCCAGACGCTCACCGACGTCGAATACCAGAAGATGCGCGACGCGTCGATCGCGATCATCCGCGAAATCGGAGTGGAAGCGGGCGGCTGCAACATCCAGTTCGCCGTGAATCCCGAGAACGGCGACATGCTGGTGGTCGAGATGAATCCGCGCGTCTCGCGCTCGAGCGCGCTGGCCTCCAAGGCGACGGGCTTTCCGATCGCGCGCATCGGCGCTCTGCTCGCGGTCGGCTACACGCTGCCCGAGCTGCCCAACGACATCACGAAGTGCACCCCGGCCTCGTTCGAGCCGGTTTTGGACTACGTGGTGGTCAAATTCCCGCGCTTCGCGTTCGAGAAGTTTCCCGGCGCGGACCCGGTGCTGGGCGTGCAGATGAAGTCGGTGGGCGAGACGATGGCCATCGGGCGCACCTTCCGGGCCGCCTGGCAGAAGGGCCTGCGGGGCCTCGAGATCGACCGGCCGGGTTGGGTCACGTCGCCGCGCCTCGCGGACGACGGACTCGACGCCGACGACAAGGAGACGCTGCTGAGCGCGATGCGTCGGCCCACCGCGGAGCGCGTCTTCCAGATCAAGCGCGCGATCGAGTCGGGCATCCCGATGCAGGAGATCCAGGAAGCGACGTTCATCGATCCCTGGTTCCTCGATCAGCTGCTCGAGATCGTCGAGATGGAGCGCGCGTACGCCGGGGCTCCCGAGGTCACGCCGGAGCTGCTCCGGACGATGAAGCGCGCGGGCTTCGGCGACCGTCAGCTCGGCATGCTGCGCGACGAGAAAGAAGAGGTGGTGCGCGAGCGGCGTTGGGGCTTCGGCATCCGGCCGACGTACAACGTCGTGGATACGTGCGCCGGCGAGTTTCCGGCCGAGACGCCCTACTTCTACTCCTCCTACGAGGACGAGGACGAAGCCGGGCCGATGGATCCGACCCGCGAGAAGGTCGTCATCCTGGGGAGCGGTCCCAACCGGATCGGGCAGGGGATCGAGTTCGACTACTGCTGCGTGCAGGCGGTGCTCGCGCTGCGCGAGGCCGGCTACTCCGCGATCATGATCAACTCGAACCCGGAGACCGTCTCGACCGACTTCGACGTTTCGGACCGGCTGTACTTCGAGCCGCTCACGCTCGAGGACACGCTCGAGATCATCCACAAGGAGAAGCCGAAGGGCGTGATCGTCCAGCTCGGCGGCCAGACGCCGCTCAAGCTGGCGAAGGGCCTGGAGGCGCTCGGCGCTCCGATCATCGGCACGAGCGTGGATGCGATCGACCGCGCGGAGGACCGCGAGCGGTTTGCGGAGGTGTGCCGCATCATCGGCGCGACCGTGCCGGACAACGGAACCGCGATCAACCAGAAGCAGGCGATCGAGGTCGCGGCGCGGATCGGCTATCCGGTGCTGGTGCGCCCGAGCTACGTGCTGGGCGGCCGCGCCATGCGGATCGTCTACGATCAGAAGGATCTCAAGACCTACTTCGAGACCGCCGTTCGGGCTTCCCCCGACCACCCGGTGCTGATCGACCGCTTCATCGAGGATGCCTTCGAGGCGGACGTCGACGCGCTCGCGGACGGCACCGACGTGATCATCGGCGGGATCATGCAGCACATCGAGGACGCCGGCGTGCACTCGGGCGACTCGGCGTGCGTGCTGCCCCCGTACAAGCTCTCGCCCGAGGTCATCGCGGAGATCCGCGCGCTCACCAAGAAGTTCGCCCTCGAGCTTGGGGTGATCGGGCTGATGAACGTCCAGTACGCGATCCGCGACGGCGTGATCTACGTGCTCGAGGTTAATCCGCGCGCCAGCCGCACCGTGCCGTTCGTGAGCAAGGCGACCGGGGTGGCGCTCGCGCGCCTCGCCGCGCGGATCATGGTGGGCGAGAAGATCGCCGACATGAGCCTGGTCGAGGACCCGCCGGTCGCCGGGATCGCGGTGAAGGAAGCCGCGTTCCCGTTCAATCGGTTCGAGGTCGACATCATCCTGGGCCCGGAGATGCGCTCGACGGGCGAGGTGATGGGATTCGACGATACGTTCGGGATGGCGTTCGCCAAGGCGGAAGCGTCCGCGTACAACGACCTGCCCGACGAGGGCGGCACGCTGGTCGTCA
The DNA here is from genome assembly GCA_945876015.1 of Gemmatimonas phototrophica. Classification (GTDB taxonomy): domain Bacteria; phylum Gemmatimonadota; class Gemmatimonadetes; order Longimicrobiales; family Gaopeijiaceae; genus UBA2988. The sequence goes on along the minus strand of CAMCNM010000009.1, from coordinate 8,326 downwards.
CGGTGAACGAGCGGGACAAGGAGGAGGTCGCGCCGATCTTGCGCCGCTTCGTCGAGCAGGGCTTCAAGATCCTCGCCACGCGGGGCACGGCCCGGTACCTGAAGAAACAAGGCATCGCGTGCGAGCGGGTCTTCAAGGTCGGCGAGGGGCGTCCGAACATCGTCGACAAGATCGTGAGCGGAGAAGTGCAGCTGCTCATCAACACGCCGCTGGGGAAGAAGTCGCAGTACGACGACTACGCGATGCGGCGCGCGGCGATCACTTACAAGGTACCCTACCTCACCACCATGTCCGCCACGAGCGCGGCGTGCCAGGCGCTGATCGAGATGCGCACGCTCCCGCACAAGGTGACCAGCCTGCAGGAGAGGGTCGCGCGGTCGCGGCAGACCGTGCTTGCGATCGGCATCTAATCGTTTTGCGGCCCCGTGTCGGGGGCCTCGGAGGTACGGCCATGACCAGATCGGGGTTCATCGTGCTGCTGGTCGGGCTCGGCATCGGACAGCCGGCGCTGGGGCAGGGGATGGAGGGCCGCTGGAAGCTGATGGCCGCCGAGGATCTCCGCGCGGACGGAACGGTCGGCCGGTACAACTGGGGACCGAGCCCGGTCGGATCGATCGTGATCGAGAACGGCTTCTGCTTCTTTCAGATGATGGCGGGCGAGGTTCCGGCCTTCCCGAAGGGCGAGACCACGACCGTCGAGCAGATGAAGGCGAAGCTCTCCTCGAGCTATCTCGCCTACAGCGGTCCCTGCACGATCGACCAGACCGGCAAGATGACGATCACGATCGCGGCGGCCTCCGTGCCCGACTACGCGTCGCCCCAGATCCGCCACGCCCGGGTCTCGGGCGACACCCTGTTCTTCGGCCCGACCGACCGGGTACTCGCCTCGCCCCCGTGGGCCTCGGTTCCGGAGGGCCAGCTCATCCGCCGGCTCCGACTGGAGCGCGTACGGTGACGAACGGCTCGTAGTGGCGCTCCCAGCGACCCTCTACAACTTCGAGATCGAGCTCTCCGACACCGACCGCGGTGTCTACCAGACGCTCGCCCTCAAGGTGGCGCGCCATCCGTCCGAGACCGAGGACTACCTGGTCACGCGGGTGCTCGCCTACTGCCTCGAGCTCACCGAGGGTCTCTCGTTCTCGCCTGGACTCAACGAGCCCGACGAGCCCGCGCTGTCGATACGCGACCTGACCGGCGCGCTGGTCGCGTGGATCGAGGTCGGAGTCCCCGACGCTGCGCGGCTGCACCGCGCGAGCAAGCTGGCGCCCCGGGTGGCAGTCTACACGCAGAAGGAGTCGCGCCACCTGCTGCGCGCGCTCGCGGGGGAGCGCATCCACCGCGTGGAGGCGCTCGAGCTCTACGCCCTCGATCGCGGACTCCTGACCGAGCTCACCGCGCGGCTGGAGCGGCGCATGGCGTTCGGCCTTTCCGTAGCGGACCGGCACCTGTTCGTCACGATCGGGGGAACGACCATCGACGGATCGGTCGAGCGGCTGGAGATCCCGAATGGGTGACCAGTTGCGTGACCAGCTGCGTCGCGATCTCGGCGAAATCGACATCTACCTCTTCGATCAGCTCCTCAAGGGGCGCATCACGAAGGGCATGCCCATCCTGGACGCGGGCTGCGGGGATGGGCGCAACCTCGTTTATCTCTTGCGGTCGGGCTGCGACGTCTGGGGCGTGGACCGGAGCGCGGAAGCCGTCGAGGCGACCCGCCGGATGGCGACCCTGATCGCTCCCGGGACCCCGCCCGATCGATTCACCGTCCAGACGGTGGAGCGCTTGTCCTTCGACGACGGCGAGTTCGACTTCGTGATCAGCAGCGCTGTGCTGCATTTCGCGCGCGACGAGGCGCACTGGTGGGCGATGGCGCAGGAGATGTGGCGCGTGCTCGCCTCGGGTGGAATCCTGTTCGCGCGCCTGGCGTCCACGATCGGCCACGAGGCGCGTGTCCGGCCGCTGGGGAACGGACGTTACGTCCTGCCGGACGGAAGCGAGCGCTTCCTGGTGGACGAGGCGTACCTCGTGGACGCGACGCGTCGGCTCGGCGGACAGCTGATCGATCCGATCAAGACGACCGTTGTGCAGGACGCGCGGTCGATGACGACGTGGGTGGTGCGGAAGCGGTAGTTTTGGACATGGCGCCCCCCACCGCGTTCCTGATGCACCCGGCCTCGCAGTTGCACGACACCGGCTGGGGCCATCCCGAGCACCAGGGTCGCCTGCGCGCGCTGATCTCGGCCGTGGCGAACGACATTCCGACATTGCACGGAAAGGTCGAGACCGCCGAGCCGGACGAGGTGGACGAATCGGTCCTGCTGCGCGTCCACACCCCCGAGCACCTGGCGCTCATACGCTCCGCGGTCGCCGACGCAAATAGGGGGGAACGCATCGTCGAGCTCGACGCGGACACCAAGGTGTCCGCCGCTTCCTGGGACGCCGCGCTCGGCAGTGTCGGAGCCGCGATCACCGCGGCGCGCGGCGTCGCGGAGGGGCGCTGGGCCAACGCGTTCGTCGCCGCGCGCCCGCCCGGCCACCACGCGAGCGCCGACCGCGCGATGGGGTTCTGCCTCTTCAACTCGGTCGCGGTCGCGGCGCGCTGGCTCCAGGCCGAGGGGCACGCCGAGCGCGTCCTGATCGTGGACTGGGACGTGCACCACGGGAACGGGACCCAGGACGTGTTCTGGGAGGACCCCTCCGTGTTCTTCCTCTCGTTGCACCAGTTCCCCCATTGGCCGGGGACCGGAGCGGCCGACGAGCGTGGGGCCGGTGCGGGTCTCGGCTGGACGCGGAACGTGCCGATTCTGCCGCTCACTTCGCGCTCCGACTACCTGCGGACGTTCGACCAGGCGCTCGACCACGCGTTCGAGACCGCCCGGCCCGACTTCGTGCTGGTGTCCGCCGGGTTCGACTGTCTGGCGGGGGACCCGCTCGGCGGCCTTCTGCTCCAGGCGGAGGACCTGCACGCCATGACGCTGGCCCTGACCGCGCGAGCGGAGGAGGCCTGCGCCGGCCGGGTGGTCGCGCTCCTGGAAGGCGGGTATCACCCTGCACGCACGGCGCGCGCGGCCCTTTCGGTGACGCGAGCCCTGGCCCGTCTGGAACCCGTGCGCGAAACTTCGGGTGAGGTGAACATCCCATGATTCCGACCGGCATCCCGCGGACGCTCCCGACGCGTCCCATTTTCGCGCTCCTTCTGGCGCTCGCAGGGGTGTGCGCCCCCGCACGCGCTCTCGCCCAGTCGCAGAACGAGCGCCCTCCCGCGACCGCGGGCGCCCACGAGCGGCATCCCGAGGCGACCAAGGCGATCGACCTGCTCAAGTCGCCCTACTGCCCGGCCTTGATGCTCGAGGTCTGCCCGTCGCCGGGCGGCGCCGCGCTGCGCGACACGATCGAGATGATGGCCGCGGAGGGAGAATCCGCCGACTCGATCGTCGAGCAGATCATCGCCCGCTACGGAGAGGAGTGGCGCGCGCTCCCGAGTACCAGGGGAGAGGCGTTGCTCGCTTGGGTGATTCCACCGCTCGCGCTCATCCTCGGCGTCGCACTCGTGGTCTTCGTGCTCCGCCGGATCCGGAAGCCGCGGGGTGCCCCGTCGGCCTCGGAGGTCTCGGACGAGGAGCGCGCCCGTCTCGACGCCGCGCTGCGCGAGCTCGAGGCCGAGGAAGAGACCAAGTTCTGATCGCGATGCCCCGGCCGTGACCAGCGCCATCGCGGAGCGTGCCCCGGGCCTTCTCATGTCGGAGGCGAGCGTCGCTCGCGTGCAGGCCGCCCTCGTGGAGCAGGGGCTCGACGGCTGGCTTCTCTTCGAGTTCCGCGGGCAGAACTGGATCTCCTCCGCGCTGCTCGGCGTCGAGCACACCACCCGGCGCGCCTGGGTGCTGGTTCCCCGCGCAGGCGCCCCATGCGCGCTGGTGCACGCCATCGAAGGCTCGGCGTGGCGCGCCTGGCCCTTCGAGCTCGAGCGCTACTCCGGATGGCGCGAGATGGAGGAGAAGCTCGCGCGCATGCTCGCGGGTCACCGCCGCCTCGCGATGGAGGTGTCGCCGAAGTCGGCGGTCCCAACCGTGGACACCGTCCCAGCCGGCGCCCTCGAGCTGGTGCGCGGGCTCGGCGTCGAGCCGGTCAGCTCCGGTGACCTGGTGACCACGTTCCACTCGGTCTGGTCCGACGCCCAGCTCGCCGACCACCGGCGCGCCGCCGAGGTGGTGGCCGAGGTAGGGAAGGCCGCCCTCCACGAGGCTGCGCGCGCCATCGAGCGCGGCGCTCCGACTACCGAAGGGGCGCTGTCCAGCTGGATCCTCGAGCGGCTGCGCGCGGGAGGCATCACGGTCGAGGCCGACACGCACGTGGCGGTCGGCGCGGGCGCCGCGGATCCGCATTACGCTCCCGTCGGCGAGGGAGCCGTGATCGGCGCGGGTCGGGTGCTCCTCGTGGACCTGTGGGGACGCACCTCCACCGACGCCGTGCACGCGGACCAGACCTGGATGGGGTTCCTCGGCTCCGCGCTGCCCGACAGGGTCGCGGAGGTGTGGAGCGCGGTGAAGGATGCGCGCGACGCCGCCGTCACGTTTCTCTCCACGAGGCATCGCGAGAAGAAGGAAGTTCGGGGGTTCGAGGTGGATGATCAGGCTCGCGCGCTCATCCAGGCGCGCGGCTTCGGTGAGTTCTTCATCCACCGCACCGGACACTCGATCGACACTCGGCTGCACGGGAGCGGGCCCAACCTCGACAACCTCGAGAGTCGGGACGACCGGCGGCTGGTGCGAGGCGTCGGGTTCTCGGTGGAGCCCGGAGTCTATCTTCCGGGCGAGTTCGGCGTCCGCAGCGAGATCAACGTGCACTGGGGCGCCGCCGGACCCGAGGTGACACCGCGGGAGCCGCAGCGCGAGATGCTCCTCCTGCTGGGCGGGTGACCCCCCGGGGTCGTCCCGCACGCGCGGGAACCGCGACCGGAGCGGTCGAGGCCACGGTGGAGGTGGCGCTCCCGCTCCCCATTCCGAACACGTTCACGTACGCGTCGCACGGGCCGCCCCCGCGCGCCGGGACCCGCGTTCTGGTGCCGTTCGGACGCGAGGAGCGGATCGGCTGGGTCGTAGGCCCGGCCAGCGGGCCGCCGCCCGGCGGACTGCGCGCGCTGCTCGAGGTGCTCGACGAGTCGCCCACCGTCCCGCCCGACATCCTGCGCCTGTGCCGCTGGATGGCGGACTACTACGTCGCGCCGCTCGGCGTGACGCTCAGGGCCGCGTTGCCCGCGGTCCTCGCCGACGTCTCTCGCGACTACCTCTCGCTGACGGAGACGGCCGGCGCCGCATCCGCGCTTCCTCCCGACCTCAAGCCGCGCGAAGCGCGCATCCTGGAAGCGCTCGCTGCGGCGGGCGCGCCGCGCTCGGTGCGCACGCTCCGGCGGACGCTCGACAACCGCTCGATCTGGCCCGAGGTGCGGAGCCTCACCGCGCGCGGGCTCGTGCGCCACGTGACCGTTCCGCCCGCCCCGCCGCCCGTCCTCACCCGGAAGATGGTCCGCATCGTCCGTTGGCTCGACGACATCGCGGACCGCGAAGCCCTGTTCGCGCGCGCGCGCCGCCAGCGCGAAGCGTACGAGTGGCTCGAGGCCGCAGGCGGAAGCGCCGAGCTGAGCGCGCTGATGGAGGGCGGCCTGGGGCGTGCGGCGATCTCCGCGCTCGAGAAGAAGGGCATCGCGTCGGTCGCCGACGAGGAAGTGCTGCGCGATCCGTTCCGCGGGCAGGACGCCGCGCCTCCGGCCGATCACGTCCCGACTCCGGCGCAGCGGGCCGCGCTGGATGTGCTGATCGCGTCGCTGGACGAGAAGAAGCCTAAGCCCGTCCTGCTGCACGGCATCACCGGCTCCGGGAAGACGCTCGTCTACGTCGAGCTGCTGCGCCGCGTGCTGGAGCGCGGGCGGACCGCGATCGTGCTCGTCCCCGAGATCTCGCTCACGCCCCAGACCGTGGCGCGCTTTCGCGCGGCGTTCGGCGATCTGGTCGCGGTCCTCCACTCGGGGCTCTCCGAGGGCGAGCGCTACGATCAGTGGAGGCAGCTGCGCGGGGGAGAGAAGCGCATCGCGGTCGGCGCGCGCTCGGCGCTGTTCGCCCCGCTCCCCGATCTGGGCGCGATCGTGGTGGACGAGGAGCACGACGGCAGCTACAAGCAGTCGGACGCGCCCCGCTATCACGCCCGGGATCTCGCGGTGGTGCGCGCCGACATGGCCGGCGCGGTGTGCGTGCTGGGGAGCGCCACGCCGGCGCTCGAGAGCTGGGTCAACGCCGAGCGGGGGAAGTTCGCGCTCGCGCGGCTTCCCGATCGGGTCGGGGGCGGTCGCCTTCCGAAGGTGCGGGTGGTGGATCTGCGCGAGGTGCGGAAGGCGGAGAGGGATCCGGCGGGCGGGGATGCCTGGTCGATCCTCTCGAACCCCCTGATCGACGCTGTGCGCGAGCGGCTGCGCCGGAAAGAGCAGGTGATCCTCCTCCTCAATCGGCGCGGCTACGCCAGCTTCGTGCAGTGCCACGAGTGCGGCGAGGTGCGGCGCTGCGCGCACTGCTCGGTCTCGCTCACCTTCCACAAGGTGAGCGGACGGATGCTCTGCCATCACTGCGGCTACGAGGAGCCGGCCCCGGTCCGCTGCGACCGCTGCGGGAGCAAGGATCTCTCCTTCCGAGGAATCGGCACCGAGCAGGTCGAGCGTGTCGTTGCGGAAGCGTTCCCGAGCGCGCGGATCGCGCGCATGGACGTGGACACGACCAGCGGCAAGTGGGCGCATCACGAGATCCTCGGGCGCGTCGAGCGCCACGAAGTGGACATCCTGATGGGCACGCAGATGATCGCCAAGGGGCTCGACTTCCCGCGCGTGACGCTGGTCGGTGTGATCAACGCGGACGTCGGGATCCATCTCCCCGATTTCCGCGCGAGCGAGCGCACCTTCCAGCTCCTGTCCCAGGTCGCGGGCCGCGCGGGTCGCAGCGTGCTCGAGGGCGAGGTGATCGTCCAGACGTCGCTCCCCGAGCATTACGCGATCCGCGCAGCGCTCGAGCACGACTTCGTGGGCTTCGCCGCGCGCGAGATCGAGGAGCGAAAGCAGCCCGCCTATCCCCCGTGGGTGCGCCTCGCGAACGTCGTGCTGAGCAGCCCGGACCGGGAGGCGGCCGCCGCGGCGACCGAGCGCGCGGTGGCCTGGCTGTCGCCCAAGCTGGCCCCGAGCGGCGCGCGCGCCGTGGAGCTCGTCGGCCCCGCCCCCTCGCCGATCGAGCGGCTCCACGGCCGCTGGCGTTGGCACTTCCTGCTCCGGACCCGGTCGGTCGCCGCGCTGACCGAGGCCTGCCGCGCGCTGGTGGAGGGATTTCGACCCGGGGGTGGCGACGTGCGTCTGGCGCTCGACCGCGACCCGGTCGCGTTGCTGTGACCGGGCCCAACAGGTCGGTGCCGGTCGGCTACGAATCACGACATACGGTGCATCCGGCGCCGCCTCACGCGTAGGAGGTTGCCGCCGGAACCGGTGGGGGGGTAGTATCCCGACGAGCCCCTGCTTCATGCGATCCGCGCGGACCGGGAGAGATGGGAAGCATGAGTTGCTTGGCCCTGAACGCTTCTTTCGAGCCGCTCACGATCGTTCCGACCCGAAGGGCGATCCGCCTGGTGCTGGACAGGAAGGCGGAGATCCTCGAGGTGGACGAGAAGCGCTTCTTCCGCTCTGAGCGGAAGCAGCTGCCCTGCCCCTCGGTGATCCGGCTCGTCCGCTACGTGCACGTTCCGCGGCGCTTCCGCCGGCAGGTCACCAACACGTTCCTGTTCGCGCGGGACGACTATTCCTGCCAGTACTGCGGGAGGCACCGGAGCGAGCTGAGAGGCCGACAGTTCCTCACGAGAGACCACATCCTCCCGCTCTCGCGCGGCGGGGAGAACACGTGGGCGAACGTCGTCACGTCGTGCTCCCCCTGCAACAACCGGAAGGGGAATCACCTCCCCGAGGAAGCCGGGATGACGCTAAAAGCCACCCCCGGCGAGCCCAACTACGTCCACCTGGTCTGGGCCGTCCGGAGGGTGACGGAGATCCAGGCCCGGTGGATCGGCATGTTCTACGGGAAGGATACGGTCGAGGTGCTGAGAGGAAGGAGCAGCAAGAAGGATCTGAAGGAAGCCATCGCGATGAGGGATGCGGTCGCGAGGAAGGACTTCAGCGATCCTCACTCATTGAGCCACGCATAGGGCCTTTCGTAGAACTGTCCGTACCCTCTGACAGTCCCGCGATGCGTGTATTCCTTCCAACGGATCACCCACCCCCTCACTTCGTCCTGCACAACGTCGTATT
>CAMCNM010000008.1 GCA_945876015.1 Gemmatimonas phototrophica | reverse complement strand
CCCTGGGCGGCGCCGGCGCGGTCGCCGCGCTCGCGTGCGGCACGGCTTCCGTGCCCCGCTGCGACGCGGTGGTCGGACCGGGCAACCGGTGGGTGCTGGAGGCCAAGCGTCAGGTCGCGGGAGAGGTGCGCATCGACTCTCCCGCGGGCCCTTCCGAGCTTCTCGTGATCGCGGACGGTGGCGCGGACGCCGAGCTGATCGCCGCCGAGCTGATCGCGCAGGCGGAGCACGATCCCGACACCGCCGTTCTGCTCATCGCGACCGACGCCAAGCTCGCCGACGGGGTCGCCGCAGCGCTGGCCCGCCAGGTCGCCGCGTCGCCGCGCCGCGAGGTGATTGCCGCTGCGCTCGAGGCGCGCGGCGCGCTGCTGGTCGCGGCGAAGGTGGACGAAGCGATCGCCTTCGCGAACCTGTACGCACCCGAGCACCTGCTCGTGCTCACGGCCAAGGCCGCCGCGGATGGCGCGAAGGTGCGGAGCGCCGGCACGATCTTTCTGGGGCCCGGCAGTTCGGTCGCGTTCGGCGACTACCTCACGGGCGCGAATCACGTCCTCCCGACGGGCGGCTCTGGCCGGAGCTTCTCCGGCCTCTCGGTGTTGGATTTCCTGCGCTCGTGGACCTATCAGGACGTCACGCCGGCGGCGGCGCAGGCGCTCGCCGAGGACACCGGCCGACTGGCCGACGCGGAAGGGCTGCCCGGTCACGCGGCCGCGGCGCGGCTGCGCGGGAAGAAATCCGGAACTACGAAGGCCAAATGAGCCGATTTCCGCGACCCGACTACCAGTCGCTGGACCTGTACGCGCCCGACCGCCGTCCGGTCGCGCTCGACCTGGCGGACAACACGAACCGGTGGGGTCCGCACCCGGGTGCCGTGACCGCGGTGCGCGCCGCGGACGACGACACGTACACGCGCTACCCATATCTGTACGCCAATGATCTGCGCGACGCGATCGTGCGTCGCTACGGCGTGCCCGCCGACAGCATCACGACCGGATGCGGGTCGGACGACGTGCTCGATTCGGCGTTCCGCGCCGCGGCTCCGGAAGGCGGGACCGTGACCTTCGCTGGGCCCTCGTTCTCGATGGTGGAGCCGTTCGCGAACATGAACGGGCGCCGCGCGGTCGAGATCCCGTGGTCGCGCGCGCTCGCGGATCCCGAAACGCTGCTCGCGGGCGACCCGGTGCTCGTGTACGTGTGCCGGCCGAACAATCCGACCGGCGAGTCGGCTCCGCGTGCGTGGATCGACGCGCTTCTCGCCGCGGTGGCGAGGCGGGGCGGACCGCTCGTGATCCTCGACGAGGCATACGCCGACTTCGCGCCCGAGAGCCTGCTCGCCGAAGCGCCGACCATCCCGCACCTGCTCGTGACGCGCACCCTGTCCAAGGCGTTCGGCCTGGCCGGCTTCCGCGTCGGCTTCGCGGTGGGAACGCCTGTGGTTGCGCGCGAAGTGGAAAAATCGCGCGGCCCCTACAAGGTGAGCCGGATCGCCGAGAGGGCCGCGGTGGCCGCGCTCGACGACGAGGATGGCTGGGTCACCCGCACGACCCTGGAGGCGGTCGAGAACCGGGCGAAGCTGTTCGCGGCGCTCCAGGAGCGCGGGCTCAGGCCGATCCCGTCGTGCGCCAACTTCCTGCTGTTCCAGGTGCCGGACGGCTCGGCGCGGGCATGGAACGACGCACTGCGCGCTCAGGGGGTCGCGATCCGGCCGTTCCCTGCCTGCCCCGACGTGGGTGACGCGATGCGCGTGACGGTGGCTCCGTGGCCGATGATGGAGCGCTTCCTCGACGCGCTCGATACCGTACTGGCCGAAGGATCCGCGCCCGCACCCCCGGGCGCGCGCGCGCCGGACCGGAAGGCCGCAGAATGAAGGTCGCGCTGTTCGACTACGGAGCGGGCAACCTGCACTCGCTGGGCAAGGCGCTCGAGCGGGGCGGAGCCGCGGTCGAGGTGACGTCGAACTGGGACCGTGCGCTCGGCGCCGACGCGCTCGTGCTCCCGGGCGTGGGCGCGTTCAGCGCTGCGGCCGAGGCGCTCCCCGCCGACCGCACGCGGGTGCGCGAAGCGCTCGAGAGTGGGCTGCCCTGCCTGGGGATCTGCCTCGGCATGCAGCTGTTCTTCGACGGCAGCGACGAGGGCGAGGGCGTCGGGATCGGGCTCATCCCCGGCCGCGTGCGCAAGCTCGACGCGCCGGTGGTGCCACACATGGGTTGGAACGACGTGCACGGCGCCGCCGACCCGCTGTTCGCCGGACTGGGCGGGGGGCTGGCCGGATACTACGCGCACTCGTACAACTGTGACCCGGACGACAAGTCGGTGGTGATCGGGTGGACGGAATACGCGGGCGCGCGGATCGCCGCGGCGGTACGTTATCGCCGCAGCTGGGGCGTGCAGTTCCATCCCGAGAAGAGCTCGCGAGCGGGGCTCAGACTGGTGGCGAACTTCCTCGAGGAGGTGAAGCCGTGATCGTGTTTCCGGCGGTGGACATCAAGGGAGGACGCTGCGTCCAGCTCGTGGGCGGGCGCGCCGAGGATGAGAAGATCAGCCTCGCCAATCCGCCGGACGTCGCGCTGCGGTGGTGGGAGATGGGCTTCACGAGCCTGCACGTCGTCGACCTCGATGCGGCGATGGGTTCGGGCAACAACGACAAGATCACCGGAGAGGTGATCACCGCGTCGCCCGCGGACACGCAGATCGGCGGCGGCGTGCGCACGGAGGAGCGCGCTTCCGTGCTGTTCGCGATCGGAGCGCGCCGCGTGGTGGTTGGCACCCGCGCGGTGGACGACCGGCCCTGGCTGGAGAAGCTGGTAGCCGCCAATCCCGGCAAGGTCGTGGTGGCCGCGGACGTGCACGAGGGGAAGGTGCTGCGGCAGGGATGGACCGAATCGTCGGCGCTCCGCATCGAACCGTTCCTCGCTTCGCTCGCGGACCTGCCGCTCGCCGGCGTGCTGATCACGGACGTCGCGCGCGAAGGACGGATGGAGGGGATCGACCTGCCCGGGGTGCGCGCGCTGCTGGATGCGTCGCCCCATCCCGTGCAGGTGAGCGGAGGGATCACGACCATGGACGACTTGAACGCGCTGGCCGAAGCCGGCGCCGCGGCCGCCGTGCTGGGGATGGCGCTCTACACCGGTCGCCTCGACGCCGAGGCGGTCGCACGGACATACGGGGGCTGACGAAATGAGCCGGATCAAGCGCGAGACGAAGGAAACCCAGATCGACCTCGAGGTGCGCCGCGGCGGGGGACCTATCGAGGTGACGACCGGCGACGTCTTCCTGGACCACATGGTCAACACGCTTGCCCGCTACGCGGGCCTGCTCGTGAACCTGAAGGCCAAGGGCGACCTGCGTCACCACCTGGTGGAGGACGTGGCGATCGCGATCGGGCTGGCGCTCAAGGACGAGGTGCCCGAGGCGTGCGCGCGTTTCGGCTGGGCGACCATCCCGATGGACGACGCGCTCGTACACGCGGCCGTGGACATCGGGGGACGCGCCTGGTACGAGGGGCGACTTCCGTCCCCGCTGTACGAGCACTTCCTGCAGAGCCTCGCGGTCAACCTGGGCGCGAACCTGCACGTCGTGGTCACGCGCGGCCGCGACAAGCACCACGTCGTCGAGGCGGCGGTGAAGTCCACCGGTCTCGCGCTGCGTCAGGCGCTCGCGCAGGGCGGCGACGACGTGTTCAGCACCAAGGGCTCGGTGAAGGTCGAGCGCGGATGAGCCTCCACCCGCGGGTCGTGGTGTGCCTTGATGTAAGGGATGGCCGGGTCGTGAAGGGCACTCGCTTCGATGGCCTGCGCGACGTCGGTGACCCAGTCAAGCTCGCGGCGCGGTACGAGGCCGAGGGCGCGGACGAGATCGTGTACCTCGACATCTCGGCGTCCAAGGAAGGGCGCGGTACGCTGCTCGACCTGGTGCGCCGCACCGCCGAGGTGCTGTTCGTGCCGCTCACGGTGGGCGGTGGTGTGCGCGAGGCAGCCGACATCGGACCGCTGCTGCGCGCGGGCGCGGACAAGATCAGCGTCAACACCGCCGCGGTGAGTGATCCCTCTCTCCTGACCGAAGGCGCGCGCCGCTTCGGCAGCCAGTGCATCGTGATCAGCGTGGACGCGGCGCGCTCTCCCGCCTCCCCGGGCTTCGCCCGTGGGCCCGGCTGGCGGGCGTTCACGCACGGGGGCAGCGTGCCCACCGGGCTGGACGCGGTCGAATGGGCCGCGGAAGCCGTGCGTCGGGGCGCCGGCGAGGTCCTCCTCACGAGCATCGACCGCGACGGCGTGCGCGGCGGGTACGACGTGGAGCTCACCCGCGCGGTGGCCGAGCGCGTGCCGGTCCCGGTCGTGGCGTCGGGCGGGGCGGGCGAAGCGATCCACCTGCGCGACGCGTTCGTGGACGGGATGGCCTCCGCCGCGCTCGTGGCGGGGATCCTCCACGACGGGCTCACCACGGTGGGCGCGCTCAAGGCAGCCCTCACCGGATGGGGGATCGACGTGCGCAGGACGACCGCCGGAGTCGCCGCATGATGACCGACCGCAGCCTCCGCTCCGCGGCCGACCTGGACGCGCTGCGCTTCGACGAACAGGGACTGCTTCCGGTCGTCGCGCAGGACGCGTCGTCCGGGCGCGTGCTCATGGTCGCCTGGGCCAACAAGGACGCGCTCGCGAAGAGCCTCGAGACCGCGGAGCTGCACTTCTGGTCGCGCTCCAGAAAGGCGCTCTGGAAGAAGGGCGAGACGAGCGGCAACGTCCTCGAGCTGCGCTCGCTGCACGCCGACTGCGACGCCGACACCGTCCTGGCGATGGTCGAACCCACGGGTCCGGCGTGCCACACGGGCGAAGCAACTTGCTTCGGTGCGGATGCGACCGGCGCGCTCGACGGCCTCTGGTCGGTGATCGAGGAGCGAGCGCGCACGCTCCCCGAGGGCAGCTACACCACCAAGCTCCTGCGCGACGAGAACCTGCGCCTCAAGAAGCTCGGCGAGGAGACCGCCGAGCTGGTCGTGGCCCTCACGCGTGGCGACAAGGAGCGGATTCCGGAAGAGGCCGCCGATCTGATCTACCATCTACTGGCCGCGGTGAAGGGGAGCGGAGTCGATCTCCACGCGGTCCTTGACACCCTGGATGGACGCAGGCGCTGAGATCGGGGAGCCGACAGCGGTCGGCCGCCAATCCCGCATCCTCGATGTGGGTCTCGTCGTGCTCGTCGTGGCGGGCATCACGCTCTCGCTCACCGGGTTCTTCGTGTTGCGCCAGCAGGGCGAGCGACTCCAGGAGCAGAACTTCGCCGACCTCGCGGCCGGCCGCGCCCAGGCGATAGAACGCCGGGCGGCGAGCACGGTGGATCGCATTCGCGCGTCGGCGGCGTACCTCGCCACCACGCAGGACCTCGGGCGGAACGACTACGTCGCGCTCCGCCCCGGCTTCCGGCTGTTCACGGCCGAGGTGGTCGGCGGCGCGCCCGACCTGGTCGCGATCGCCTGGGTGCCGCGGGTCGAGGGCGACGACCGCGACGCGTTCATGCGACGCGCCAGACCGGTGGATGGCTCTCCGTTCGACCTCACCGAGTTCGGCCCGGGCGGCACGATCGCCGCCGCCGCCGTCCGTCCATACTACTTCCCGATCGCGGTCATCGGCCCCGCCCCCCCCCGCTCCGCTGCGGGGCATCGATCTCGGCGCCGATCCCCGCCTACACGAGCGGCTGGACGCCGCGCTGGTCACGGGAAGGGTGATCGCGGAGCCAGGCGCCCGCGCGCTGCCGCGCGTGACCCAGGGACCCGCCGTGTTCGTGCTGGTCCCGGTCGCGCTCCGCGCGAGGGTCACGGAAGGAGGAACCGACCGCTCCGGCTTCGCGCTCGGGTTGATCGACATGGCCGCGATGGTGGAGGAGGGGCTCGCCGGAATCCCGAAGGGATCGGGTCATAAACCGCTGGGACTTCTGAATTTCCCACATTCCGCTAGGTTTGGAGCGCGGGATCCTTCCTCCAGCCCCCGGTTCCGGGGGCGATCGTTCCCGAAAAAAACTGATTCAGCCCACGCGCCGAACCTGTCGGCCGGTGCGCTGTTCGATACCCAAGGACTAAAGTCTTGCCGTTCTCCAATCTCGATCTTCACCCGACCCTGCAGCGCGGGGTCCGGGATCTCGGCTTCGTGCGCCCCACCCCCATCCAGCAGGACGCGATTCCTCCGGCGTTGGCCGGCAAGGATCTGCTCGCGTGCGCGTCCACCGGCAGCGGCAAGACCGCGGCCTTTCTGCTCCCCATCCTCCATCGCCTGATGGATCTGCCGCGCGGACAGACCCGTGCGCTGATTCTCGCGCCCACTCGCGAGCTCGCGGCGCAGATCCTCGACGACATGCAGCAGCTCGGAAAGCACACCCCCATCACGGGCGGCCTGGTGCACGGCGGCGTCGCAATGGGCCCGCAGGAAAAAGCGTTCAAGCGCGGCGTGGACATCATCGTCGCCACGCCCGGCCGTCTGCTCGACCACTTCCAGCACGCCTACGCGAAGCTGCCCGCGCTCGAGTACCTGGTGCTCGACGAGGCGGACCGCATGCTCGACATCGGCTTCCTGCCGGCGATCCGGAAGGTGCTCAAGCACATTCCGAAGCCGAAGCAGACACTGTTCTTCAGCGCGACGCTGCCGCGTGAAGTGCAGGAGCTCTCCCGGGAGATCCTGCGCTCGCCCGTCCCGATCAACATCGAGCGGCGCGCAGAGCCGGCGAGCAGCGTGACCCAGACCGTGTATCCGGTGCCGCAGGAGCTCAAGTCCGGGCTCCTCGTGGCGCTGCTCAAGAACCACACGCTGGACGACGCGCTGGTCTTCACGCGCACCAAGCACCGCGCCGATCGCCTGACCAAGCTCCTGGTGAAGGAGGGCATCACCGCCGAGCGCATTCACGGCAACCGGTCCCAGGCTCAGCGCACCAAGGCGCTCGCGGACTTCAAGAACGGCCGCATCCAGGTGCTGGTGGCGACCGACATCGCGGCGCGCGGAATCGACATCGACTCGCTCGGACACGTCGTGAACCTCGACGTCCCGAACGTGCCGGAGGACTACATCCACCGGGTCGGCCGGACCGGCCGCGCGGATGCGACCGGTGACGCGTTCACGTTCATGTCGCCCGACGAGGCTTCGGACATCGCGGCGATCGAGCGTGCAGTCGGCCGGAAGCTGCCCCGCGCGACGCTCGATGGCTTCGACTACAAGGCGAGGCCGCAGGGCGCTCTGGAGGTTCCGCTCCAGGAGCGGATCGCCGCGATCCGCGCTCGCAAGGCGGACGATCGGGCCCGCGCCAAGGTCAACGCGGATCGGCGCGCCCGCGGGTCGGGCGGGTCGAGCTCGGGACCCGCGTCGGGCGGCCGGCACCCGACGAGCCACAGATCGGCTCGGGTTTCGAACCAAGGCTCGAACCAAAGCTCGAACCAAAGCTCGAACCAAAGCTCGAGCCAGGGATCGAGTCAGGGCTCGAGCTACGGATCGAACCGTACCTCCGGAAACGGCGGGTCGGACAAGAGCGCGTCCCAGGGCAGCGGGCTGGGGCATCGCACCGGCTCGCGCGGCGGCGGACGGCGGACGGGCGGACGGTAGCCTCTCGCGGCAGGCATAGGAAGAACGAGGACGGGGGCCCGGCGAGGCCCGCGTCCTCGTTCTTCATCTCCCCACGGCTCTTGCGATGGGGAGTGGGGCAGCGAACGTTGGCCTGCCATGACGAAACGTCGTAGAGGCTGGGGCGTGACGCTCGTGTTGGCCGCGGGCGCTCTGGCCGCACCGGCTCCCGCACGCTCCCAGGAGCTGGACCTCTCCCAGCCGATCACCTACTTCGTCGCGGAGGGCTCGGCCCGGTCGGGATTTCGGCAGGGCGACCGCGCGCTGGCGGAATGGGCGGTGCAGGCGTGGGCCGGACAGGCCGGTCCGGCGGTGGTCGTGAAGTCGGCGCCGGAAGGCTCGGCGTCCATCCGCATCTACTGGGTCTCCGCGGACGAGGGGCTGTTCGGCGAGACCCGAGCGCGCATGGTCGGCGGGCGTTTCGTCGCGGACGTGTTCGTGCATCCGGACACCGACGACCTCGGGTCGGATATCGCGCCGTCCGCGCGGAAGGACCCGCTCTTCCGCGATACGATCGTGTACCTCACCTGCGTCCACGAGCTCGGACACGCGTTCGGACTGGGGCACACCCGAGCGTTCGCGGACATCATGTACTCGTTCCAGTTCGGCGGCGATTTCGTCGCGTACTTCATGCGCTTCCGAAATCAGATGGAGAAGCGGGACGACATTCCGCGGGCGTCTCCGTTCTCCGCCGCGGACCGCAACACGTTCAGGGATCTCGTCGAAGAGTCACGGCGCTAGTGCCCCGACCCGTCCCTAGCGGACCGCTGATCGGCCTCACCGTGGTGCGGAACGAAGGCGACATCGTCGGACAGGTGCTGCGCCACGCCGCGCGCAACCACGACCTGATCCTCGTGGTGGACGTGTGCAGCTGGGACGACACCGTCCCCGAGATCGAAGCCGTGTCCCGCGAGCATCCTCATGTGGTGCTCATCACATCGCTCCCCAGGCCCACCTTCGCCGAACGGACCTGGCGTCACATCTGGGACCGCTTTCGGACGCGCGTCCCCGCGGAGACCTGGTGGTCGTACGTGGACGGCGACGAGTTCACCGACCACGATCTGCGCCAGGCGGTGGCGCGCGCCGAGTCGGAGGGAGCCGATCACATCGAGGGGGCGTCGGCGCTGTTCTTCTACACGGAGTCGGAGGCGCGAGCCTGGCGCGAGGGTCGTGAGGGGCTTGCCGACCGAGCCCGCTCCATCGAGGAGCGGCGTTGGCTCTACCGAATGGACGTCTACTCCATGCGTCTCTTCCGCCAGTCGAAGCACCTGCGGTGGCTGGAGGATACATCGCGTCCTCGGGGCCTCCTCCGACCGGCGAGCCGGCGGGCGAACTACCGCCATTACCAGTATCGAGACCTGGACCAGATCGCCGTTCGCGTTCGGACGCGCCGCGGGGCGGAGACGCCCGAAGACTTCGCCCGTCGGCACTTCCATTGGTCCTATGCCGAAACGACATGCATCGGCCCCGACGACGCGCCGCGGCCGAGAACACACCGAGCAGGAGAAGAGCTCGTGGAGGACCAGGACCTACCAAGGGTCTGGGTGCCGGGACCGCATGTCCGCGCGACGCGCTGGGTGCGTGAACGGCTATACGCCGCGCGCTATCCGCAGCCGCCGCCCGGCGACCTCCTGGCCGACGTGGACGTGGATGGCGCGCTCGCCCGTGCACGGCTCACCTACAGGTAAACCTCCTTCAGCTGCTCGAGAAGGCATCCGGAGGCGCGCGTCTCGTCGCGACCGACACCGTGGATCCCCCAAAGCGCACTCCACAGGTGCACCGCGTAGCTGTCGGTCAGCGCCGCGAACTTGGCCTCCCCATCGAGGATGGTGACCATCCGGGTGTATGGGATCGGGCAGAACGCCGAAGGAGGGAGGGCATAACCCATCAGCCCATAGTGCGCGAACGCGGGGGTCACCGTGCGGTGCCCGACGGCGCCCCACCGTAGTGCCCGCAAGGCGGCCAACGGCCGGCCGACATAGCGAACGCGGCCCATCCTCTTCAGCAGCGCCGTGCGAGTGTCGTCCCACGGCGCGTGCGCCCATGGCCGCGCCGCGGCGGCAGCCAGAGCACATACCGCTTCGTGACCCGCGGGAAACCCGAGAACGCAGCTCCCGAGCAACCTGTCATCCTCGCGGCCCACCAAGATGGGCGCGTCGAACACGAACGGCTTCAGGCATACCACGTCGGCATCCGACCAGATCCCACCCTCCCTGGCGAGAACAGCGTGTCGGAACGCCTCCGACAGGTAGGCCGCCGGCACGCCACTGCAAATCCATGGGTCGGCGAACGTCCGCGGCAGGATCCCGCCCGCGTCGGACGCCTCAACACCCGCGGGCAGGTCCGAAAATGGTGTGTAGCTCCAGAGCCGCACGTGGTGCCCGTGGGCGCGGATCGATCGCATGGAGAGCCGCTCCAGAGTGGAGAGGCGCTCCCCCATCCAGAACATATGGATGGTCGGCAGGCGTGGGATCACGATGGCGAAGTGCCCACTGGAGTCGCGGTGGGATCGCGGATGACCGGACCCCGGAACGCCCGTGCATACTCCGCGATGAGGCTGGCCATGTAGAAGTCCACGGCCGATCCGGAGAGCCAGCGGAACACGAACGCGCGCGCCTCCGCCGCCAAGGCGCTCATCTCCTCGGTTCGCGCGAGGCAGTCACGCGCCCGCTCGACCAGATCGGACAGATCGCGCGCGACCGGAACCCACGGGCGCTCAGCCTCGAGCTGCGGTGCGCAGAACTCGCGGTAGGGGCTCTCCTGCCGGAGCAGGACCGAGCCGGCGCCCAGGAGTGTGAGGAAGCTCCAAGTCCCGACATTGCCGTCCACGTTCACCACGTACCGGTGGCGCAGGAACCAGGACTGGTCCACCCAGGCCTCCGTCCGCAGGTGCGACGAAAGGAAGGATGCGTTCTTGGGCGAGAGCTGGGAGAAGCCGGTGAGCGCGGCATCCAGAACGTCAGGATGACGCTCCGCGATACGCACGAGTTCCACCCGCGAGATCCGCGATCCCCACGACGCACCGATCCAATCTCGGAGCCGTGCAGCGCGTACGTCGCGATCCCACATCCCGGTAGCGGTCCCGCGCCACACCACCCTGGAGGCGCGCTCCACGAACGGCCTCGCGAGCACCTCCGGATCGAAGAGGCGGAGGCATCGAACGCCCGTACCTCCATCGTGGTCCGCCGCACCCGAGTCCCAATGCGCCGAAGACGGAAGGCGGGGGTTGAGATCGCCCGCCCTGACCCAGGTGGAGAGGACGGGACGGCCGCGCGCCGGGAAATCGCCCAGGTTCACCACCAGATCCAGATCGGGACACGGGCATCCCGGACGGAGAAGGAGCCGACCCAGCATCGCCTCCAGCTCCAGGCGTCCCCGCTCGAGCCATTCCTTTCCGGGCACCTGCGGACGTGGGACCCGTAGAGGACCCTGTCCACGATCTGGTATCTCTGGAGCGCACTCGACGACGAGAGCGACCGCTCGAGGTCGCTCGCCTCGATCCCGCTCGCCCGCCACGGTGCCAGCTCGTCGCGCGCGTTGGAGGTGTACGCTTTCGCCACCTCGGCGGGCAGTGAGCCGCCCAACACGGACGACCACGCGATCAGCGCGTCGGCGGACGGTGTCACGGGTGGCATGGCGCCAACCTGGGGCCACGCTCGCGCGAAGTCACGGCACGCCTTGTTCGATTTCATCCGATCGGTTCCCTTCCCCACATGGGAACATGGCCCTGGTACGTCGCCGGCCCGCTGATCGGGCTCGTCGTTCCTCTCGTCTATCTCTCCGCCGGTCGGAAGTGGGGGATCTCCTCGGTCTTCCGGGATCTCTGCGCCGCGACCTCGAGGAGCCGCCTCGCCTACTTCCGCTACGACTGGAGGAGTGAAGGCGGCTGGAGGCTGGCGATGGTCGCGGGGGTCGTCGTCGGTGCGGCGCTCGCGATCGCGCTGCTGCCGAACCCCAGCCCCGAGATCGGCATCTCGGCGGCCACACGCGCCGACCTCGCCGCGCTCGGCATCCACGACTTCACCGGGCTGGCGCCGCGTGAAGTCTTCTCCTGGGCCGGGCTCGCGTCGCCTCGTGGGCTCGTCCTCATCGTGATCGGCGGATTCCTGGTCGGCTTCGGAACGCGGTGGGCTGGCGGCTGCACCTCCGGGCACTCGATCTCTGGGCTCGCGGCCCTCCAGCTCCCGTCGCTCGTCGCCACGCTCGGATTCTTCGTGGGCGGCCTCGTCGCGACGCATCTCCTGCTGCCGCTCATCCTGGGCACCCCGTGACCACGCACCGTCGCGAACCGCTCTTGCCCAGCCTGATTCTCGGCATCTACCTCGGCGTGGTCTTCACCAAGGCCGAGGTGATCTCCTGGTTTCGCATCCAGGAGATGTTCCGCTTCCAGTCGTTCCATATCTACGGGATCATCGGCTCCGCGGTGCTCGTTGCGGGGATCGGAACGTGGATCGTCAGGAGCCGACACCTCCGGACCTGGACCGGCGGTCCGATCGAGGCGGCGAGGCTGGGGTGGAGCGGACACGGCGCGCAGTACTGGCTCGGCGGCGCGCTGTTCGGTCTCGGGTGGGGAATGACCGGCGCCTGCCCGGGGCCGATGTTCGCGCTGGTCGGTACGGGCCAGTCGGTCATGCTGGTCGCGATCCTGGCCGCGCTGGCCGGCGTGTGGACCTATGCCCGGCTGCAGTCGCGCCTGCCGCACTGAGGGCCGGCGTCAGGGGTGGAGGGGCGGTTTCTTGCGCCCGTCGCACACCCCCGGCAGACTTGGCGCCGCGTCATCCCTGCCGCGCCCACATGAGGTCCCATGGAATACTTCGGCCTGGTCTTCCTGCACGTCTTTTTCGCCATCCTGTGGGCAGGGGGTGCGGTCGCCGTAGGTCTCTTTGTGATTCCCTCCGTGATGGAGGCCGGCCCGGCGGGCGGCGTGGTGATGGCGGGCGTGATGACCGTTTCCGGTGTCGTGGTCGTTCTGACGGGACTCCGCCTGTATATGCTACGCTTCGACCCCGCCTGGATCGGTACGCCCGAGGGCATCGTGATCAGCCTCGGCGCGATCGTCGGGCTGGGCGCCTTGGTGCTCGGGATCATGGTCCAGAAGCCGCCGGCCGAAAAGCTCGGAGTCGCGCGGCTCACCGCATTCCATCTGATCGCGGCCTCTCTGCTGATGGCGAGCCACGGGCTGGCTGCGGTGATGTGAGCCCGACCGAGCTCGGCAGCTACTACGATGGACTGAGCCGGTTTCTGCGGGCGGCCCGCTGGGTCAGCCGGAGCAGCGACGCGTCGCTCACAGTCCACCGCCTCCTCGTTCCGGATCAGCCGGACGTCGCACCCCACGACGCGGCGCACGCACGCCTGCTCCAGGCGCTCGGCCCGACGGACGCTCCGCGCGTGATCGACGCCGGCTGCGGGCTGGGCGGCACAGTCTTCTACCTCCAGGCGCGACTGGGCGGCTTGTACGATGGGATCACCCTGAGCGCGGAGCAGCGCGAGCGGGCCGACAAGGCCGCCCGCAAGCGGGGGGTGGCGAACGCCTGCCGGTTCCATGTGCGATCGTACGACGACGACCTGAGCAACCTCGTCGGCGAGGGCGCGGACCTGGTGGTCGCGATCGAATCGCTCGCTCATTCGCCGGATCCCCTGCACACGATACGGAATTTTGCGGGCATCCTGCGGCGAGGCGGAAGGCTCGCGGTGATCGACGACGTCCCGGGGGAGAATCTTCCGGACGAGGATGCGGATTTTCGGGCGTTCCGATCCGGGTGGCGCTGCGAGGACATCGCCCGCCTCTCCGAGTTGAAGGCCGCGATCGGTGCCGCGGGTCTCGAGCTCGAGTGCGAGGAGGATCTCACGCCACGGGTGATCATGCGGAACCCGCCACGACGCGAGCGCCTGGTGCGCGTCAATCGTCGAGTGAGAGCGCTGCTCGGGACCACGGCCCTGGCCGAGGTCGTCGATTCGCTCCACGGAGGGCTGATGCTCGAGCGGCTCTACGCGCGACGGATGATGCAGTACCGCATGCTGATCGCGCGGCGCTGAGGGGCGACCTCTACTGGTCGAGCCACTCCAGCACGGCGAGGACCGGCCGGTGGTCCGAAGCGACGGACACCCCGGGCGCGTCGATCACCTGCCAGTCAACCACCCGCCAGCGGTCGCGGGGGCGGAAGAAGACGTAGTCGCTGCGGAGGCCACGCCGGTTGGCGCCGGTTCCCGGAGCTTGCAGAGGCTCGAAGGACGTGATGTTCGTCCAATGGGCCTCCAGAACCGCGAGGAGCTCGACCTCGCCCCGGGCGTTGAAGTCCCCGGCGAGGATGCTGGGCCTGCCGTCCCCGGCGGCGAGTAGGTCGTTCAGGTACATCATCTGCTCCCAGCGGTCCGGGGAATCGCGCGCGTCGTCCAGGTGGGTCGTGGTGAACTGGATCAGCGGGGCACCCGGACCTGGCCGCGTGAAGACGGTGAGCGCCGTGCGCGGCTCGTAGTACGGAGGTGATGACGGAAGGGCCCGATTGTCGGCGTAATGCAGCGGCCAGCGCGACAGCACGGCGACCCCGTACACCCCGCCCTGGAAATCAATCGCCCTGCCGAACTCTCCGTACATGCCGAGCAGACCGGCGAGCGCCTCGACCTGATTCATCCCTCCAGACCGTTGGGTGCCGCGGTCCACTTCCTGGAGGGCGACGATGTCAGGCTGGGCGCTCCTGATGATCTCGGCGATACGCGCGAGGTCGTACACGCCGTCCATCCCCTGCGCGTGACGGATGTTATAGGTCAACACCCGGACGGTCGTGGACTGGGTGGCGCCGAGGGCCGCCGGGAGAAGGGACATTAGTAAGGCCACAAGGACCCACTTGATCCCCATCGTCAGTTTGGCTGCCAATACGCCCTCCATCCATGCAGCGAACGCAGTACCCCCACAAGCAACGTAGGCTGAAAGCCCACGGGCCTCAACGCGGGAACCGGTACGCGATCGCTCAAGTGTCACGGGATCGGGACCCCACTCGTTCCTTTCCTGAACGATCACACCGACAGAGGCACTCGATGAGACGGATACTTGCGACCGGTCTGCTGTTGGCAGCCGCTGCGTGCAGCACCGTGAGCGGACCCGAGGGGACCAACGTGGCCGCGCAGCTGGCGGAGGCGAGCCCCTCGCCCATCCAGATCACCCTCCGGCACGGGCAGGAGCGAGCGGTGGACGGAACCGTCCTCCGGCTGAGCTTCCTGAGGGTGGTGGAAGACTCGCGCTGCCCGATCGACGCGGTCTGCATCTGGGCCGGCGACGGGGTGGCGGAGATCGGCGTCTCGGCCGGCGAGGGCCCGACCTCCCGGCTCCGGCTCCACACGAACCTGGAGCCGAAGTTCGCGGACTGGAACGGAGTGCGGGTGACACTCCTGGAGCTGTCGCCCGCGCCGCGCGCGGCGGAGCCCACCAAGCCCGCGGACTACTCCGTGCGGCTCCAGGTGGAGCCGGTCAAACGCTAAGGTTTCGGCGAAGTCGATCCAGGTCCACCACGCGCGCGACTAGCGCGATGCGATCCGAATCGTCCACGTGGACCCGATGGTGAGCTCCGTCTCGCCGGTGGGCACCCCGTTCTTCGAGAGCAGGTAGGAGGCGGCGGCGAGGTCGGTGCGATCGTTCAAGACCCCGGGAACGGTGCGGGGCATGTGCTCCCGCATGAACACCGTCAGCTCGGCGACCGGACGTCCGTCCCATCGTCGAGCGAAGGGCAGACCTGCGAGCGCCGGCCCCCCCTCCGCCCAGGTCGGACCGGTGGCAGGGCACGCAGGCCGCCTGATAGGCCGTCTCGCCCGCCGGCGCCTGCGCGATCGTGTAAGACGGAGTCGTCTACGACGGCGTCGCATGCGCGCACGCGAAGCCCGCGATCGCCAGCGCGGCGGCAGCCATCAGCTGCGGGATCCTGAGTGGGTTCGTCATCAGAACCCTCTCCCTGCGCAGGTTCCGGGCCATGGAGGACATGGCCCCGTCCAATGGGGTCTCGATTGATCAGGGTGCCGTCACCGGAACGAACAAGACGTCGCGGGCGACCCGCGCGCGCCCCCCTCACCTGTCGGGGAGGTCGCGTCTCCCACGCAGCTCAGCGTCGCCACAACCAGAAGCGAGGCGAGGATGGGCAGTCGGCGTGCCCATGAGCGAATCGAACGGTATGGGACCGTCAATCAGGTGACCGCTAAATGGATGGTTTGGTGGAGACGAGCGGGACCTACCGAGACGCACAACGAGGCCAATCAAGGCAGCGCGGGACGCGCGGGGGGCGCCACAGCTTTACGCCGTCCGGAGCAGTCTTGCCGGACGGGGCTTCGATCAGCGGAGCGCTGGATCGCAAGCTGCCGCGCTTTCCGTATCCGCCAGCTGGGACACGGCGGCCGCCAGCTTCCGAACCTTCGCGGGGTCGGCGGCACCGGCCGCGTCCCTCCCCAGGTCGCTCGCCAGGGTCGTCATCGCGCTGCGACGCTGCTCTGCCCCCGCGGTCTCCGCCCGGAGCAGCCTGGAGCGGATGTCCGAAATCCGCGCGGCACCGAGTCCGCGGCCACGCTCGAGCTGGTCCACGTACGAGCACGCGAGTGCGAAGCTCGCCGGCCAGACGAACTTGGGTTGGGTCTGGGCGTTGAAGTACGGGAAAAGGACCGTCTTCGCCGCCCTGATTTCGTTCTCGGAGAGGTACGGACTCGGCACGAGGTCGGTGACGTCCAGGCCTCGCGAGATCTCCGAGCTGTACATGTAGCCATTGTACCAGTAGACCGACCACACGCCGCCGAAGCTCGGACGGTCCGCTTGCAGCGGTCCCCGATCGAAGGATGCGATCTCCCTGGGATTCGCCGGATCGGTCCAGTCGAAGACCGAGATCCCACCCTGGTACCAGGCCTGAACCATCACGTCCCGGTCCGGAATGGGGATGAGCGAGCCATTGTGCGCGACGCAGTTCTCCAACGGTGTCTGCACGGCGGGCAGCTTGTAGTAGCTCTGGAACCGCATCTCCCTGGTGACCGGATCGATCGTGAACAGGGCGTCCGCACCCCACTCCCTGGGATCGGTCGCGCGGCACTTGGGCGAGCCCCCG
This sequence comes from Gemmatimonas phototrophica, assembly GCA_945876015.1. Taxonomy (GTDB): domain Bacteria; phylum Gemmatimonadota; class Gemmatimonadetes; order Longimicrobiales; family Gaopeijiaceae; genus UBA2988. Next base: position 2,999 of record CAMCNM010000008.1, on the reverse strand, counting down.
CCCCCCCACTCGTCCGAGAACAGGATCTTGGTCCCGTCGTTGTTGAACGTCGCCGAGTGCCAATAGGCGAAGTTGGAATCGGCCACGGCGGCGAGACGCGTGGGGTTCACCGGATCGCGGATGTCGAGCAGCAGGCCGTAACCCTCGCACGCGCCGCCCGCGAGACCCAGCTCGGGATAGACCGTGATGTCGTGACACTGATTTGGACCGCTCCGCTGCGGCGCGCGGAGAATCGCGTCCACGATGCCTTGCAGCCCTACGCGCAGCGCGGCCGTGTCCGCGACCGACTGGGCGTAAGTCGGATGAGGAGGTTGCCCGGGGCCGGTGGGTGCTGGCTGCAGGGGAAGCTGTGCCGCGCCCCGCGCTCGGGCGATGCTGTCCAGCTGGGTGTTGATGAACAACGGATTGACCGCGAACTCACGGCTGTTGGTCGGATCCGTAGCGATGAACGCGCCAAGAGAGCGGGCGCGCTCGAGCCCTGCCAGACGAGCTGCCCGATCCTCCGGAGCCTCGGCGGTGCGCACCGGATTCGGCTCGAGGTTGCCCAGGAACGAGGCCCTGCCGACGATCGCCGACGCCATCGGGTCGGCGACCGGAACGCGGATCACCTCGATCCGGAACAGCGACGACGCGGGATCCTGTTCCGGCCGGGCGCCCACGCAGCCCGCAAGCTCGCTCGGTGAGCGCACCGGAGCCGAGCCCGAGACGTAGATGTAGACGTTCGCAGGATCCCGGGGATCCTCGAGGAGCGTATGCGTGTGTGAGCCGCGGCAGGTCTGAACGCTCGTCAGGTACTTCGGGTTGGCGATGTCCGAGATGTCGAAGATCCGCATGCCGCGAATCCGTTCGGCGCTCACGGAGTCGGTCTGAGGAATGCCCTGGGACCCGCAGTCGAGGCGGCCGTTGTAGGCTTCCGCCGACATGAAGAGCAGCCGCTGCTGGTATACCGAGACGTCGTTCTGCGACGCCGGGCAGCTGTACGCGCTGACCAACACCGGCGCGGCGGGATTGGACACGTCCCAGATCTCGAAGCCACCGTAGTTTCCCTGCACCGCATACTTGCCGGTGAACACGATGTCCGAGTGCGTGAAGCCCTCGAATCCCGGGGCCGGTTTCGCCCTCGCCAGCACGTTCAGGTTGGCTGCCGCCTCGGCGGCATCCAACATCCCGGCGCGCAGGCTGCTCCGGGGATCGTCGGCAACGCTCGGCGCGACGGCGGGAGCCGGGGCCGGAGCGGCGGTTTGCGGAGTGTTCGCGGTGCTCGAGCACGCGGTCAGAGCCAGGAGCGACAACGCGAGCCAGCGCGGGATCTCCATGGTCACCTCGGCGGAAGCGCGGAGAGCATCTGCTTCATCCGGGTGATCTCCGTGGTCTGATCGGCATAGATGTCCGACGCGAACTTGTAGACCGCGACGTCCTGAGCAGCTCCCGGAGAGGCGAGCAGGTCGTTCACCATCGTGACCGCGCCTTCGTGGTGCTGGATCATGAAGGTCAGGAAGTTGCGATCGAACTCGACGCCGGTGGACCGCTCCAGCTCCTGCATCTGAGCGTCGCTGAGCATGCCGGGCATCATCACCTCGTGCTCCATGCCCCCCATCATCATCTTCATCGGCATCGGCTTGGCTTCGGGCACGGGCTGACCGTGGTCCTCGAGCCACCGTTGCAAGAGCACGATCTCGTCGGTCTGCGCGTTGAGAATGCGCGCGCACAACGTCTGGACCGCCCGGCTGGAGGCGCGCTCCGGCGCCAACTTGGCCATCACCACCGCCTGGGCGTGGTGGCTGATCATCCCGGTCACGAAGTCAACGTCCGCGCGGGTGATCGGATACCCGGCCGGATTCGCCTGTGTCTCGGGCGGCCGGACCTGACCGAGCACCGGCGAGGCGAACGCGGTGGAGCCGAGGCTCAGCAGCACCCAGGCCGGGAGGAAGGGAGCCGAGGAAAGCCGATGAATAGGCATGGGCCGTGATACCCCAGAAGTGGGACGGTTATCCACGCAGGTGGCTTCGGGGGATTCCGTGGGCCTCTAGGTCGTGCGGCGCGCACGATGCCCAGTTGCCGGATTAGCCGGAGGGCCGGAACGTCGGAGCTGGGGGCCATGGTTCGAACGATACAAAACGTCGGTGTTTATGTAAAAGTCCCGACAGTTTGATCGCGCCGACCGCAGACGCACAAAACGTCAGCACATCGGCGCAGGGTGCCGACATTTTGTGTCACCCAACCCCAGGGCAACGCGTTGGACGAATGGGCCTGGGAGGACTCGAACCTCCGACCTCACGCTTATCAGGCTCAGCCAGAGCGCCGCTCCTTCGGGCATCCTGCCCTACATGACACCGTAAACTAAGAACGGCGCGCGCAGCCTGCACACTCGCTCGCCCCCTTAGAAGCGGTTTCCCCCCTCCCTACTGACACCGGTGCTGACACCGGTGTCGAGGGAGGAGCGCGTTGGATTCCCGTCCGAGCGAAGTCGCAGTTGAAGTTGACGTTTCCGCCCCCGCGGCCGACGCGCGAAGCGCCCAGGTCGCCTGCAGAGACCGGTTCCCCCGACAGCGAGCTAAGAGGCCCCTCGAAGGCAGGCCGCCGTCTGGAGGCCCACAGAGCCTTTCGAAACCGGGCCCCCAGCGCGAGTCCGCCGGCCTGGGGTTCTCGGCAAGACACGAGAAAGCCGTCCGGCGCCGGAGCGAGCGTCATCGTCTTCGGGAGGTGCAATGGGAATACTCGACGATCCGCCGGCTCCGTTTCTGCGGTCGGATCGCGGCGAAGGGGAAGCGAGCCAACCCGCGAACGCCCGAGGTGAGAGTGGCCGACGGAATCGCGCACTTCGCCGGGGTCGCGCGCTGCGGATCTGTCTGGGCGTGCCCGGTCTGCTCGGCGCACATCCGCCACGAGCGGGCTGTCGAGGTGGAGATTGGTATGCAGAAGTGGATCGAGGAGGGGAACGGCGTGCTCTTCTTGACCCTCACGCTGCCGCACGGAGTCGGAGACTCGTGCGGCGAACT